>CAZCIV010000067.1:0-10512 GCA_964498595.1 uncultured Flavobacterium sp. | reverse complement strand
GTTCGTATCATTTCTTTTCGCCAGAAAATGTAATGGAAATTCAAAGAACTATTGGTGCTGATATCATTATGGCATTTGACGAATGTACACCTTATCCATGCGATTATCGTTATGCAAAACGTTCAATGCACATGACACATCGTTGGTTAGATCGCTGTATTACCCATTTGGATAAATTGCCTTTCAAATATGGATACGAACAAACGTTTTTTCCAATTGTTCAAGGAAGTACATTTAAAGATTTACGTCAACAATCGGCAGAATATATTGCAAATGTTGGGGCTCAAGGAAATGCTATTGGAGGACTTTCAGTAGGAGAACCAGCAGAGGAAATGTACGCAATGACAGAAGTAGTAACGGCTATTCTTCCAGAAGACAAACCAAGATATTTAATGGGAGTAGGAACACCAATCAATATTTTAGAAAATATCGCGTTAGGTATTGATATGTTTGATTGTGTAATGCCAACACGTAACGCCAGAAACGGAATGTTATTCACAGCTCACGGTTCGATCAATATCAAAAATAAAAAATGGGAAGCTGATTTTTCGCCAATCGATGAAATGGGTCACACTTGGGTAGATACCGAATATTCAAAAGCGTATTTAAGACACCTTTTTGCAGCAAATGAATTCTTAGGAAAACAAATTGCTACGATTCACAATTTAGGTTTTTACATGTGGTTAGTTCGCGAAGCAAGAAGACAAATTTTAGCCGGAACGTTTAGAGAATGGAAAGATAGAATGGTGATTCAAATGAGTCAAAGACTTTAAAGTTGATAGGTGAAAGGTATTTGGTGATGGGTGTTTTTGCTAAACTTTGTTTAGCTATTTACCTAAGGTTAGGAGATTCCTAGCAAGCTCGGAATGACAGAGCTAAAAAAACTTGAAACCTGAAACTTGAAACTCGAAAATTGAAATATGAAAATAATAGATAAATACATTTTAAAACGCTATTTGGTCACTTTTTCAGTGATGTTGATTATGTTTATTCCTATTGGGATAACTATTGACGTTTCGGAAAAGGTGAATAAAATGATTGAGAAAAAAATTCCTTTGAAAGATATCTTAATCTATTATGGTGATTTTACGATTTATTTTGCTAATCTGTTATTTCCTATCTTTTTATTCTTATCGATTATTTGGTTTACCTCAAAGTTGGCGAACAATACCGAGATTATTGCCATTTTGAGTTCAGGAATATCGTTTAGTAGATTTTTGCGACCTTTTATATATGGGGCAATTATCGTTTCTGTATTTGCCTTAGTAATGGGATTTTTTCTAGTACCAAAGGCTAGTAAAGGATTTAACGATTTTCGATATCAAAACTTAAAAGGGAATTCTCAAACCAGAGAAACTTCAGATATTTTTAGACAAATTAAAAAAGACGGCAAGTTAGAGGAGAATATTTATGTAAGCAATTACAATTATTTGTCACAAACGGGTTTTAATTTTACCTATGAAAAGTTTCAAGATAATGTATTGATAGAGAAGGTAACGGCAAATAGAATTCGTTATGAAGAAACTACCAAAAATTATACACTTTATGGATATAATAGAAGAATTGTTGGGGAAACAAATGATGAAATTGTATCAAGTGATAAATTAATGGTCAAATACAATTTTGAACCAGATGATTTAACACCCGTAATTTACGTTGCAGAAACGATGTCCATAGGAGAGTTAAACCATTTTATCGAAAAAGAACGATCACGAGGTAATGGAAATATCAATACATATTTAGTAGTATTTTATAAAAAGTTTAGTTTGCCTGTATCTGCTTTTATACTTACGATTATAGCAGTTGCTGTATCTTCAATGAAAAGAAGAGGAGGTATGGGAATTAATTTAGCAATTGGTATTGTGATTGCTTTTGTTTTTATATTTTTTGATAAAGTATTTGGAACGTTAGCAGAAAAATCAAGTATTCCGCCGTTTATAGCGGTTTGGTTGCCTAATCTTGTTTTTGGAATTCTAGCTTATTATTTACTTCGCAATGCAAAACGATAATTTAAAAAGTTATTTACACCTTCATGTAATCGTTTTTATTTGGGGGTTTACAGCAATTTTAGGCAAGTTAATATCATTAGAAGCCTTAGATTTGGTTTGGTATCGCATGCTTTTTGCTTCAGTTATCATGACTTTTGTTGTGCTATTAAATAAAGAAAAAGTAAAAGTGCCGTTCCATATTTTTATAGGATTTATTCTTAGCGGAATTATTATTGCGGCCCATTGGCTCACGTTTTACCAAGCAATTAAAGTGTCTAATGTTTCTATAACTTTAGCGTGCTTGTCTACTGGTGCTTTTTTTGCCTCTATTTTAGAACCTATTTTTTACAAGCGTAAAGTTATTTGGTACGAATTACTTTTTGGTGTCATAGTTGTAATCGGGTTAGGAATCATTTTTAATGTTGAAACAAAATATACTACCGGAATTTACTTAGCCGTTTCATCAGCATTTCTCTCGGCTTTATTCTCTGTAATCAACGGGAAATATGCCAAAGAATACAATCCAAATATTATTTCGCTTTACGAATTATCAAGTGGCGTATTCTTTTTAAGTATCTATTTATTTTTTGCCGGAAGCTTTACCCCTGCTTTTTTTGCCCTTTCAATAAACGATTTGATTTGGTTGTTTTTATTATCATCCATTTGTACGGCCTATGCATTTTCAGCATCGGTAAAGGTGATGAAGTTTTTGAGCCCATTTACTGTAATGTTAACCATTAACTTAGAACCCATTTACGGAATCATATTAGCGCTTTTAATATTTGATGATACAGAAGAAATGACTCCTTTATTCTACGTTGGGGCGTTACTAATTTTAATAACCGTAATTGCAAACGGAATAGTCAAAAGCAAGAAAAAGAAACAACTTATTACCAATTAATTTATTAAAGTTAATTGAAAATTTTATCTTTGTAACAACAAACACAAACCCTAATAAACCGATTATGGAATATTTAGATTTTGAATTACCAATTAAAGAGCTTGAAGACCAATTAGATAAATGTCAAATCATTGGTCAAGAATCAGATGTTGATGTGTCTAATACTTGCAAGCAAATTGAAAAAAAGTTAGAAGAAACTAAGAAAAAAATATACAAAAACCTTACAGCTTGGCAACGTGTACAATTATCACGTCATCCTAGTCGTCCGTATACATTAGAGCATATTACGAATATTACGAATGGCACGTTTTTAGAGCTTTTTGGAGACCGAAATTTCAAAGACGACAAAGCTATGGTTGGAGGTTTAGGTCAAATCAACGGACAATCGTTTATGATTATTGGTCAGCAAAAAGGGATTAATACTAAAATGCGCCAATACAGAAACTTCGGTATGGCAAATCCAGAAGGATATCGCAAAGCTTTACGTTTGATGAAAATGGCAGAGAAATTTAATATTCCTGTTTTAACATTAATCGACACTCCAGGTGCTTATCCAGGTCTAGAAGCGGAAGAAAGAGGTCAAGGTGAAGCAATTGCAAGAAACATTTTTGAAATGGCTCGCTTGAAAACGCCTATTATTTCTGTAATCATTGGAGAAGGAGCTTCAGGTGGAGCATTAGGAATTGGAGTAGGAGATAGAGTATATATGTTAGAAAATACGTGGTATTCTGTAATTTCTCCAGAATCATGTTCATCAATCTTATGGAGAAGTTGGGAATATAAAGAACAAGCAGCAGAAGCATTGAAATTGACTTCTTTTGATATGAAAAAACAGAAGTTAATAGATGATATTATTCCTGAACCACTTGGTGGCGCTCACTATGACAAAGAAACGACTTTTAAATCGGTTGCAGCATATGTTACAAAGGCATATAACGAATTAAAAGATTTATCAACAACAGAATTAGTGGCAAAACGTATGGATAAATATAGCAAAATGGGTGAATTCAAAGAGTAATCACTTATTTTCAAATTATAAAAAAAATCCGAAGCCATAAGTTTCGGATTTTTTTTACTTATTAACAAAATTATTAAGTTATTAACAGTGTAGTATTAAGAACTCGATTTTAAATTATATAAAAAAAGAGTACCTTAGCGATATGGAAAATGTCAGAAATATGAACCCGATAAAAGTAGATAAAACTACGATTATCAATTTGGAAAAAGGAAAGTTACCTCCTCAAGCATTAGATCTTGAAGAAGCTGTACTTGGTGCCATGATGATTGATAAAAAAGGGGTAGATGAGGTAATTGATATTTTACAACCCGATGCCTTTTACAAAGATGCGCACCAATATATTTTTGAAGCAATTGTACAGTTGTTTAATGAAACGCAACCCATTGACTTATTAACTGTTTCAGCTCAATTGAAGAAAAATGGAAAATTAGAGTTATCTGGTGGCGATTTTTACTTAATTCAGTTAACACAAAAAATTTCTTCTTCCGCTCACATTGAGTTTCATTCCCGTATTATTCTTCAAAAATACATTCAAAGAAGTTTGATTAAAATTTCTAACGAAATTATTGAAGAATCATATGATGAATCTACAGATGTATTTGATTTGCTGGATAAAGCCGAATCTAAATTGTACGAGGTAACACAAGGAAACATCAAACGTAGTTCTGAAACTGCTCAAAGTTTGGTAATTCAAGCTAAAAAACGAATTGAAGAAATTGCAGGTAAAGAAGGTTTAAGCGGAATCCCAACAGGTTTTCACGATTTGGATAAGTTGACTTCTGGATGGCAACCTTCTGATTTAATTATTGTGGCGGCTCGTCCTGGTATGGGTAAAACAGCTTTCACTTTGTCTATGGCTCGAAATATGGCGATTGACTATGGAGCTCCAGTTGCTTTTTTCTCATTAGAGATGTCATCGGTTCAGCTAATTACGCGATTAATTTCTTCTGAAACAGGATTATCTTCTGAAAAATTAAGAACTGGAAAATTAGAAAAACACGAATGGGAGCAGTTATCTATTAAAGTAAAAGATTTAGAAAAAGCACCTTTATATATAGACGATACACCATCATTGTCAATCTTTGATTTACGTGCAAAAGCAAGAAGACTTTCATCGCAATACGGAATCAAAATGATTGTAATCGATTACCTTCAGTTGATGACAGCTGGTGGAAATGGAAAAGGAGGCGGAAATCGAGAACAAGAAATTTCGACCATTTCTCGAAACTTAAAAGCATTAGCAAAAGAGTTAAATGTTCCAGTTATTGCACTTTCTCAGTTATCGCGTGCTGTAGAAACTCGTGGTTCAAGTAAACGACCTTTACTTTCCGATTTGAGAGAATCAGGTGCTATTGAGCAAGATGCCGACATTGTATCGTTTATTTACCGTCCAGAATATTATAAAATTGATGAGTGGGATGATGAAGAGCGCTCCCCAACACAAGGTCAAGCTGAATTTATCGTGGCAAAACACCGTAATGGTGGATTGGATAATATTCGATTAAAATTCATTGGAAGTCTAGGTAAGTTTGATAATTTAGATGATTTTAGTTCCTCTTTTGATGCACTTCCTTCCAAAATGAATCTTGATGATACCAATCCTTTTATCACGCCAAATTTACCTACGCCTAATGAAGCATTTGGAAGTGCAATGAATTCATATGATGATGATTCTGACGTTCCTTTTTAAAAAAATAAATAGAGTATAAAAAAAACAGACGATTCGTCTGTTTTTTTTATTAATTTTTTTACTACATTTATAATTCAATTATAAAAAACTTATTATGGCAGATTTTACAATTTCTCTCGATGAAGCAAAAGCTTGGACAACTTCATGGAGAACCAATCCTCCAAAAGATTTAGCAAAAGGTCATTTAATCCCTGGTGAAGCACTTAGACAATTATTAGCAACTGATGGAGTTGTGGATGTTAGAGCGTACATGGGGGTAGATGAAACCGGAACGCAAAAATTAGTTTATGTAGGCGTTGACGCAAATGGAAAAGACTTGATTAGTGCAAATCATTTGATTTATGACTATACCAATCCTTGCCCTAAATGTTGTGATCCTTCAAGTCCGCTATTTACACCTTAATTTTGTTAGATTCTAAATATTTATATTTTACGTCTGCATTATTATGCATACTTTATCTTGTAGGTTTTTTCAAAAATGGAAAAACTTACAAGATTTTTACTATTTATTTAGTAGGTGTTTTAATCATCGATTACATCAGTTCTAATTTGTGGAAATGGTTTCGTATTTATAATGTATTCATGCATCATTTTTATGAATTATTTCAATTTGTAATCTTGAGTTATTTCTATTCTCTACTATTAAAAACAAGAGCACAATTAATTTCGGTTTACGTTCTTTTAATTGTACTTCCTATTTTTTTATTTTCAAGATACTTATTAAATCCGTATTTGTTTTTAGAGTTTAATCTCTTAGAAACGTATTTAACAACGATGCCTTTGATTATTTATTCAAGTATGCATTTGTATAATAATCTTGGAGGAAAGTCTGAATATTATTACATTAATATTGGTCTGCTGTTTTATTTATTTTCAAGTACTTTTATTTTTTTAATATACAAGTTAGTAGTTATTTTAGAGCTTGATGAATTTAATGATACAATGGTTGATATAAACATTCTTCTTCAATATATTAAATTTGGGTTCTTTTTTTACCAATGGAAATTAATTTATTTTAAAAGAAATGAAAGAAATTAATTTAGAAAATAGCGAAATAATTCAAGTTTTTTTCTTTGTCTTACTTGCATTTATATCCATGTTTATGGTACTAATTATGTTTTTCTATTTTTCTAGAAAAAAAATTGTAAAAATAGAAGTAGATAAGAAAAATTTAGAAATCGAACATCAAAAAGAGTTATTGCATTCCATTTTGTTTGCTCAGGAAGAAGAGCGCAAACGAATAGCACAAGACTTGCATGACGATATTAGTTCAAAGCTTAATATTGTTTCCTTAAACAGTCATTTGCTTAAAACACTTAATTTAAATGAGGAAGAGCAAATGGAAATTACAAATAACATCATTGAGTTAACCCAAAGTGCAATCGAAAATTCGAGGCGTATAGCACACGATTTATTGCCACCAGTATTAGAAAAATTTGGACTTCATGCAGGTATTGAAGAATTAGTGGAAGAATTTAACAGTACAAAAATTGTTAAAGTTTCATTTGATAATCAAATTAATTTTGACACTTATCCTATTGAAAAACATCTACATATATTTCGAATCTTGCAAGAACTGTTAAATAATTCAGTACGTCATGGAAAAGCAACTGAAATTTCAATTCAATTTACTAACTTCGATGACCAAAATACTTGTACCTACATAGATAATGGTATAGGATTTGACAATTCAAGTGAGGAATATCAAAAAGGATTGGGAATGAAAAACATAGAAAGTAGAATTAACTTTTTAGGAGGTCAGTTTAGTTTTAATTCTCAACCAAATGAAGGTGTAATTATGGTTTTTAATTTTAAGTAATGAATAATAAAATCAAAATAATTTTAGCTGATGATGAGGAATTGTTCCGAAAAGGAATCTATTTCTTGCTTAATCGCGAGCCAAATATTGAAATTATTTATGAAACTTCAAATGGAAGCGACTTAATTGAGCATTTAAAAACAACATCTCAACTTCCAGATATTATAATGATGGATTTAAAAATGCCTTTTTTAAATGGGGTAGAGGCTACAAAAATTATTCATAAGGACTTTTCTTCCATTAGAGTTATTGCACTTACAAGTTATAACACAAGGTCGTTTATAGCCAACATGATAAATGTAGGTGCAGCATCTTATTTGGTAAAAAGCGCTTCTCCAATTGATATGATTAAAACGGTAAATGAAGTAGCTCAAAAGGGATTTTATTATAATGAAACAGTTATGGAAGTAATTCATCAAAATATAATCTCAAGTGCTTCATCAAGAACCGTTCTTGATGAAGATTTTTTAACAGAAAGAGAGAGAGAAGTTTTAGAGTTGATCTGTAAGCAATACAGTTCTGCTGAAATAGGCGAGATGTTAAGCTTAAGCACCAGAACGGTTGATGGTCATAGAAATAATTTGTTAGTAAAAACAAATTCAAAGAATATGGCAGGATTAGTCATTTTTGCCATACAAAATAAAATAATAAACTTAGAAGACTCAACTAATATGGAGTCTTAAACACCTATTAAATCTATTAAATTAATAGTTTCTGCAAAATTGAAAAACTAAAACAAAATACACTAGAATTGTTATTATCAATACGATATATCCAATTTTTTTTAATAATTTCATTTCTCTTGAGTTTAATAGCGATGTGTTTTTGCTGTTTGAATCCATTCTTATTTTTGTTTATATCTGTATGTCAAAACTAGGGTAAAAAAAAATCCTGTGTAAGAGTAAAAATACCTGATTTTCAAACCAAGTATTTTTACGGGGGTAACCAGGTATTTTTACGGGGGTGCGACTTTAACATTTCTATAAATGTTATATTTGTTAGAAATGTTATAAATTAGTAAAATATATTTGTAACCCATGAAATTTAAAGGTCTCAACTTAATTATAGTATTCTTTTTACTTTGCTCTTTTTCAAGTAGAGCTTCTTTCGTTTTATTACCCATGGAAGCTGAAGGACAACAAAATCACTTAAAAGCATACGGAATTACCTATTGGGCTTTAGATAAAAGTTACAAAGTAAGTTGGTTGTTAAACTACAGAGGCGGATCGTTTTTATTACCCGATGCCCCAGAAATAAGAAAAGAATGTCAAATTCGAGGTGTTACTTTTGAAGTTTTATCTGACGCCTCTGCGAATTCTATTTTAGAAGATATTAGTTCGCCATCACAAAATATGGAAACGGTTGTATTAGAAAAAGCACCTAAAATTGCCGTTTATACACCAAAAGGCAAACAACCTTGGGATGATGCCGTAACGATGGTGTTAACCTATGCCGAAATTCCCTATACCGAAATTTACGATGAGGAAGTATTGTCAGACCAATTATTATTATACGATTGGTTGCATTTACATCACGAAGATTTTACAGGTCAGTACGGAAAGTTTTTTGGGAATTATCGCAATATGCCGTGGTACATCCAACAAAAAGCAGAGGCTGAAGCTTTAGCAAAGAAATTGGGTTATAACAAAGTATCAGAAGAAAAATTAGCAGTAGCAAAGAAAATTAGAGATTTTGTAATCGGTGGCGGATTCATGTTTGCTATGTGTTCGGCTACTGATAGTTTTGATATTGCACTTTCAGCTGAAGGAGTTGATATTTGCGAACCCATGTTTGACGGTGATGATTCCGATGCCAATTATCAATCTCGAATTGATTATTCGAACACTTTTGCGTTTAAAGATTATACTTTAGTTCGTAATCCAATGGTTTATGAATTTTCCGATATCGATACCACCGAAGAACATGGAAAAGGCGCTTTTTCAATGGATAAAGACTATTTTACTTTAATGGAATATTCGGCAAAATGGGATCCAATTCCAACGATGTTGTGTCAAAATCACACCCAATTAGTAAAAGGATTCATGGGACAAACCACAGCTTTTGATGCTGAAAAAATAAAATCAAATGTCTTAGTAATGGGCGAATGTAAAATCAACGGAGAAGCTCGCTACATTCACGGAACCAAAGGAAAAGGAATGTTCACTTTTTACGGTGGTCACGACCCAGAAGATTACCAACATAGAGTAGGAGATGCACCAACGGTTTTAGATTTACATCCAAATTCGCCAGGGTATCGTTTAATTCTAAATAATGTTTTGTTTCCAGCGGCTAGAAAGAAAAAGCTGAAAACGTAAGTTATTTCAAAATATCCTTAATTATCATCGCATGATGTTTGGTATGTAATATCAAAAATTTTTCTGTTTCCTTCTTATTTAAAACCCCAAAAAATGGATGCGGAAAATGAACATTTTTATCCAAAGTTATCCAATCCTTAATATTTTCTCTCACTATTTCTAAACTTAAACTCAAAGTTTCAGGAGAAATATCACCTTCAGGTCTTACGATTTTTGGTGCTTTTGCTTTTCCTCTCGGAAATTTTTTCATGATTGACATAATCAAAAGACGTTTAAAATTAAATCGCCATTGATATTCCGTTGGGTTTGAATGTTTGCAAGCCGAAACAATTTGGTCAATCGTTTTTAAACTATGCGCCATATGCCAACCCACACTTCCCGAAGAAACAGCTAAATTCACTTTGTCAAATGACGAAATATCCGATTCTAATTGAGCTAAAAGCTTGTGTAATTCCTGCATAATGTTAGTTGTTATTGTATTACTCTTACGTCCTTTCGAGTGTTTTGTGTTTGTAAATCCTTAGATTTTTAAGAACAAAATGTATTGAGAACTATCAGAAACGCTTTAATACCTTTTACTTATTCTCATTTGCCTTTTTATTTAACCATTAAAAACGCAATTCCACTATCGTCATTTCGAGTGTTTTTCATTTATAAATCTAGGGATTTATAAATGAAAAATGTATCGAGAACTATAGAAACGTTTAACCTATTACTCTTTAAAAGTCCAAAACAAAATTCTACTCACTTTATTCCCGTGTTTCATTTCTGTAATTTGGTA
>CAZCIV010000066.1:4001-10621 GCA_964498595.1 uncultured Flavobacterium sp. | reverse complement strand
GCTTCTAAATCTTCATCGTGACCAATAATGTTTGTATATGTATGGTGTAAAACATTATGTTGTACTTGCCAATTGTAAACATTTCCAGCTAAGATGTAGATACTTCCGCCCATTAATTTGTTTACCCAAGATTTGGTTGAGTAAGCACCGTGATTACCATCGTGCATTACGTTCATTCCAACTCCTGCCATTCCAACTCCAATTACTACGTTTAATAATAAATATACCCAAAACGGCATATCCATAGCTAACAGGAAGAAATAAGGTGTAAGGAAAAGACCGAACATTACAATCGTTTTCAAGTGTAATTTCCAGTTTCCAGTTTTGTTGATTTTGTTTTCTTTGAAATAGTCGTTAACTCGTTTATTTAATGTTCTGAAAAATTTCAGATTGTCCTCTTTTGAGAAAATCGGGGTTGTGGTATTCATAAATATTGTATTCAAATTTCGTCAAAGATAATTATTATAATTTTTTCATTTATGATATTCGTCATTTTTTATTCACCAAAAAGCGTATTTTTGTGTAAAATTTAACGAATGGAAGCCATTTTAAAGCAATTTCCTGATTTATCTGATAATCAAATACTTCAGTTTCAAAAATTACAAGGTTTATACGAAGATTGGAATGCCAAAATTAACGTGATTTCACGAAAAGATATCGACGAATTATATACGCGTCACGTTTTACATTCACTTGGGATTGCAAAAATTATTGATTTTCGTCCAGGTTCTAAAATTATGGATGTGGGAACAGGTGGTGGGTTTCCTGGGATTCCATTAGCAATTTTATTTCCAGAAGTTGATTTTTATTTGATTGATGTTATTGCGAAAAAAATCCGTGTAGTAAATGAAGTAGCCGCAGGTTTAGGATTAAAAAACGTAAAAGCCGAACAAAAACGTGCCGAATTAGTGAAACAAGAATTTGATTTCATTGTAAGTCGTGCGGTAACTAATATGCCTGATTTTGTTAAATGGGTTGATGATAAAGTTGCTAAAAAACAAAACCACGAATTAAACAATGGAATTTTATATCTAAAAGGAGGTGATTTAACCGAAGAATTAAAGGATTTTCCAAAAGCAACACAATACAATTTATCGGATTTCTTTACTGATGAATTTTTTGAAACTAAGAAAGTGGTGCATTTGCCGTTGAGGTATAAGAAATAGTGATTAGTGAAAAGTAATTAGTTAGAGAAATTACAAACAGAGAATGAGTCGTTTGTTTTTAAATAAAGAAAAGTTGAATAGAGGAGAACTAATATTCTTTATATTGTACTCTATAATTTCTTTTGCTTTATTTTTAGTGGTATATTATTTTAGCGACAAGGAATTGTTAAAATTATTATTATTTTTTTATTCCTATGGAACTGTTTTGTTTTTGTATGTCTTTGGTTATAAGTCGTTAAGGAAAATTTATTTCACACAAATTTTTATTTTAATAGGTTTTATTCATATTGTGTTTTTTTTATTAATTAAGGATAATGTTGATTTGTGTTTTAAAAAAGGACATTCTGGAAACGGTTTAATTTATACAATTATAGCGGTATTGTTAATTCAAATTTTGAGATATCTTAGTCTCAAATTTCAACAAAGAGAGTTGGTTTGTCCAGACAGAAGTGGAATAGATATGTTTGATAATAGAAAAACTAATTTTTTTGATTTTATATTCTTTCTTTTATACTTGTTGTCATTTGTTGGATTTATTGTAATGACAAGTAATTAAAAACTAATACTACTTATAGTGTAATTTATCTAATTAGTGATTCTGATTTCTATTATTAAACTAGCAGCTACAGTGATTTATCCGGTGTGTTTGTTTTAGTGTAAAACCGATGAAAGTAAATGAAAATTTTATAAACAATAAAACCCGATTCTCAAATGAAAATCGGGTTTTTTATTTTTACTTCGTACTTTGAACTATCCTAAAAACGGATATTTATAATCTTCTGGTGTTACGAAAGTTTCTTTAATCGTTCTAACAGAAGCCCAACGCAATAAGTTTTGTGCTGAACCTGCTTTATCGTTAGTTCCTGAACCTCTTGCTCCTCCAAATGGTTGCATTCCTACAACAGCACCTGTTGGTTTGTCGTTGATGTAGAAGTTTCCTGCTGCATTTTGTAAAGCAACGGTTGCTTCTTCTACCGCATAACGACATTGGCTAAATACCGCACCAGTTAAAGCGTATTCTGAAGTTTCGTCAACTAATTTTAATGTTTCAGACCATTTAGCATCATCATAAACATAAATCGTAACTACTGGTCCAAATAATTCGGTTTCCATAGTAGTATATTTTGGATTTGTAGTTAAGATAACCGTTGGTTCAATGAAATACCCTTTTGATTTGTCATAATTTCCACCCATGATAACTTCTGCATCGCTATCGTTTTTAGCTTGGTCAATGTAACGCGCTAATTTGTCAAATGAAGCTTCTGAAATAACTGCTGTAATGAAATTGCTCATATCTTCTGGAGAACCCATTTTCATTGAAGCTAAATCTGCCTCTAAATTAGACTTAACCGCTGGCCATAAACTTTGTGGAATGTAAACACGAGAAGCAGCACTACATTTTTGTCCTTGGAATTCAAATGCACCACGAGTAATTCCTGTTGCTACTTGTTTTGCATTAGCTGATGGATGTGCAATGATGAAATCTTTTCCACCTGTTTCTCCAACGATTCTTGGATACGTTTTGTAAGTTGCAATGTTGTTTCCGATAGTTTTCCAAATATCATTGAAAACACCAGTCGAACCTGTAAAGTGAACTCCTGCTAAATGTGGACTTGATAAAACAACGTCAGAAACCATTCCAGAATCACCCATTACCATATTGATAACACCATCTGGTAAACCTGCTTCTTTGAAAACTTGCATAATTACATTAGCAGAATATACTTGAGTTGCTGCTGGTTTCCAAACTACCACATTCCCCATTAATGCAGCACTTGAAGGTAAGTTACCTGCAATAGCTGTAAAGTTAAAAGGTGTAATTGCATATACAAAACCTTCTAAAGGTCTGTACTCAACACGATTCCACATGTCTGATGTTGAAGCGGGTTGGTCTGCGTAAATTTTTGTCATGAATTCTACGTTGTAACGTAAGAAGTCAATTAACTCACAAGCCGAATCAATTTCTGCTTGGTGAATGGTTTTTGATTGTGCAATCATTGTCGCAGCATTGATTTTAGCACGATATGGACCTGCTAATAATTCAGCCGCTTTTAAGAAGATACTAGCGCGGTTTTCCCAAGATAAAGCCGCCCATTTTTTACGAGCTTCTAATGCTTCTGTAATGGCTTTTTCTACTAAGGCTCTGTCTGCTTGGTGATAAACACCTACAACATGTTGGTGATCGTGTGGAGCCGACATTTTTTTTGTGTCGCCTGTTTTGATTTCTTCGCTACCTATATATAATGGGACTTCTACTTGAGCATTCCACATGGCTTTGTATGTTTCTGCAACTTTTGCTCTTTCAGGAGAACCTGGAGCGTACGATTTTACGGGTTCGTTAACCGCTTTTGGGACATTAAAAAATCCTTTTAACATGGTGTTGTATTTTGAGATTAGACAATTTTGTGCTTTGATTTACGAAATAATCGTAAACGAATACAAAAATACAAAGTATATTTTGAATTATCGATAACAAATGTTACGAAGCTAATTTGTTCGCTATTTAGTTAATTGCAAAAGGAGCACTAAGTTTGAAAGTGGGAATAATAACTCTAAAACTTCTGGTTGAGGTAAAGTTGACCATGTTGAAATAACCTTTCATGGCACCAATAGGGGAAGAAAGTAAGCAACCTGAAGAGTAGGTGTAGCTTTCGCCGGGTTTTATAACCGGTTTTTTTCCAATTACGCCTTCACCATCAACTACTTCTAAAGTGTTTAGTGCATCATAAATTTCCCAATGACGTGTGGTTAATTGAACCGAATCTTTACTTTGGTTTTCTATGGTAACATGATAGGAGAAGGCAAAATGAATTTTGTAGTTCTTGAAGTAAGTTCCTTCAAAACTAGTTAATACTGAAATTTTTATGCCTCTTGTAATTTGACTTACCATAAATTAAAATAACATTACTGATATTGTTAATAGAACCAAAATAGCTAATAATGAAATAGGTATAAACAATATGTTCAAAAGTAGGAATTTAAAAATTGTTTTCCAATTACTATTTTGATAAAAATTTCTTAAAGATTTATAAAGGTAAATAGGAAATAAAATTGAAAAACTGACTCCAAGTAAAATATCTGAAACATCAGTAGAAATAAATCCAATTATTTCGAATAAAATTAAACAGATAAACATGAATGAATAAAAGTTGTATGTGAAAACTAAATGATCAGTATAATTTAATGTTTTGTTGTAAAAAGTAATCCAAAAAATAATAGCAATAAACGGGATAGATAAAAAAATCAGAAATGGTAATTTTCCTAAAATGTAATCGCTAATTTCTCTAAGCACATCATTTGATTTTAAATTTTGTGCTTTTTCATAGATATATCGGTTAATTTTGTTGTTTTCGTATCCTAATTTTTTCAATGCAACCGCGGGAGTTTCTTGAGGATTTTTTAAGTTATAGTTTCTAAATGAGGTGATACGAAGTGTTAAGTGATCTAAGTTTTCAGGGTTATTAAATTCGGTTGCTTTGTAAATAGAATCTCTATGAAATTCCTTACCAGTTTTTTTATCTACCTCAATTACGCCTGTATCATAAATTTTACTATAATCTATTTTTGTGCTATCCTTTGAGATTAGTTCCGTTTCTGTTTTTTCTTTTGGACGGTTATTATTGAATCTTGTGCCAATATCCATTACAATAAAAAGTACAATTGAGATGCTTAAAAACAATCGAAATGGATTGGCGTGATGATGTCTTTTTCCTTCCGAAAATTCTCGTGCAGCAATTCCAGGTTTTGTGAAGAGTGTAATTAAAGTGTTTCTTAATCTAGAATCGTAAGCATAAAAATTTGCAAAAAATTCTTCAATAAAGTCTTTGATGTCTAATTTTTTGGTTGAATTTAATTGTCCACAAGAATGACAATATTTTTCACTTACATCAAGAGGAGTTTCACAATTGATGCATTTTTCTCCTCTGTATTTTAATTCTTTTCTTTTCATTTAATTTTGAATATTCAAACTATTAGTAATGGATATTCCGATTACTCTGTGGTATCTGTCGTTGTTTCCTTTGTAGTATACAATAATAGAATATAAATTGTCAGTTTCGAAGTGATTTCCATCTATTGCATTTTCATAATCTGTTTTTCCGTCTTTATCTGTTAAAACGTATTGATAATTTGTAAACCCTTGTTTAATTAATAGAGCTTTTTCATAAAGACCTGTTTTTTTATTAAAATCCATTCTGTAATCATCAGACAAGCTGTAATTATTAAACATGCCATTAATAAAGATTTTTTTATCATTTAAGAAAGGCATATCAAGGGTAAAGTATATCCAAGAATAGTCAGCTTGAATGGCTGGTTTTTCGGTATTAATATTGTCGATAAAGAAATTGCCATTTATATCTGGGAAATAAGTGTAAATTTTATTTTTTCTGGGTTGATTAGTATATAAATAGGTATTGTATAAATTCTCACCTGATGTAACTTTAGCTACTGTATTATTTGTTGCTCTAATTATTTTGTTGTCTATAGTATAAAATTCATTTCCGCCCCAAAATTGAGTTTCCTTGTTATAGCGATAAATCAATTCGGTTCCTAATGTATATTGTGGTTTTATATTTAAGATTTCATTTTTCCAATCAGCATTTTGAACCAATGAAACTTTTACATTTTCTATTGGATTTTGTAATATGTAATTTCCATAATTTATGGATAATTCTACGTTATGTTTTCCGGCTCTATTTTCGAAATCACGAGTTCTTTTAATGGTGATTTTTGGGTTAACTAGTTCTTCATAAATTACAAATCTTCTAGTAAAAAGAATTTCATTTTCATCATTTAAAATTGAAATTAAATAATTACCGCTCTTTGTAATTTGGTTAAACTGATTTGGGAATTTTTGAGTGTAATGGGAGTAAAGTTGAAGTGTGTTAAATGAGTTTTCATATGTAATAATCCTCTGATTATCCATTCCATTTAGATACTCATTTTTCGCTAAATTAGTTGGTTCAGACCAGTCATAATTGTATTGTGTTATTATGTAATAGTAGTCTGATTCATCTGCATACAAGTCATCAAATTGAAATTCAAAATGATCGCCTAATTTAAAATAAGGGACAACATTTTTTTGATTTTGAACAAATGATATTGTTTTAATATTGAATGGAGGTTCTTGCTCAATTCCGGGTTGACTGTATATGAAATAGTTTGATATTATGCTGATTAATACTAAGATTTTGTTCATTTTTACTAATATTAATGTGTAAATGTAGCAAAACTTTTAAAATTATTTCAATTGAAATGAATTAAATCAAATTGATTAATTTAGAATTATTATAAATAAATGAAATCTCAGGCTTTATTTTTGGTAAGCTGTTAGGTATTTGATTAAATTTGCACGTTTTATAGTAAAATTTTTAACAACTCATATCTTCAAAAATATGTCAAAAGACATTCGAATTAAAAAAGGTTTAGACCTTAAGTTGAAGGGTGAAGCGGCTC
>CAZCIV010000066.1:0-3901 GCA_964498595.1 uncultured Flavobacterium sp. | reverse complement strand
AAAGACATTCGAATTAAAAAAGGTTTAGACCTTAAGTTGAAGGGTGAAGCGGCTCGCAAAGTAGCTGATGTAACTCGCTCGAAAGTCTATGCTGTTAAGCCTTCTGACTTCCATGGAGTAACTCCTAAGATGGTCGTTAAAGAAGGTGATAACGTGAAAGCAGGAGAAGTTATTTTCTATTCTAAATCGGATGAGAAAGTAAAATTTGTATCTCCTGTTAGTGGAAAAATCCAAGAAATCAAGCGCGGAGAAAAAAGAGTTATACTTGAAATTCTTATTGCTGCTGATTCTCAGGATGTTTTCGTAGAGCATAGCAAGAAAAATCCAAATGATTTATCAACTGAAGAAGTAAAAGAACATTTGTTAGCTTCTGGATGTTGGCCATTTATCAATCAACGTCCGTATGATGTGATTGCTAATTCAGCTGATACTCCAAAAGCTATTTTTATTTCTGCTTATGCAACAGCTCCTTTAGCTGCTGATGTTGATTTTGTTTTAGAGAACAAACTTGAAGTTTTTCAGGCTGGGGTTGATGCGTTAGCAAAACTTACTGCTGGGAAAGTTCATTTGTCTTTCAAAGGTAAAGGTAAATCAATTTTTAGTGATGTTAAAGGTGTAGCATTACACAGAGTTTATGGTTCGCACCCTGCTGGAAATGTGGGAGTTCAAATTGAAAAAATTGATCCAATTAGTGCTGGTGAAAGAGTTTGGACAGTTACTCCTCAAGATGTAGCTATAATTGGAGAGTTATTTTTAACAGGTAAGTTGAACTTAACAAGAACAATTGCTTTAGCAGGTTCTGAAGTTAAAGAACCCCAATATTACAATGTTGTTGTTGGTGCTTCAATTGCTGATGTTGTTGCAAACAATGTCAAAGGAGATAATGTGAGAATTATTTCAGGTGATGTATTAACAGGTAAAAAAGTTACTTCTAACGGATTCTTAGGTTTCTACAGCAATGTAGTAACTGTAATTCCAGAAGGAAATACATATAGAATGTTTGGTTGGATGCCATTTGCATCTCCAAGTATTCACAGTGCTTCAAGAACAGGATTGTCTTGGTTGATGCCTGGAAAAAAATATGCGCCAAACACTAATTTAAATGGTGAAGAAAGAGCTTTAGTAGTAACAGGAGAGATGGAAGCGGTTATGCCGATGGATATTTATCCAATGCAATTGTTAAAAGCTTGTTTGGCTAGCGATATCGATAAAATGGAAAGCTTAGGAATTTACGAAGTAGCTCCAGAAGATTTTGCTTTAATTGATTATACTAACACATCTAAGTTGGAAGCTCAAGAAATAATTCGTGAGGCTCTTGATTTAATGATAAAAGAAGTAGGATAATAGCTATGAAGTTTTTAAGAGATAAAATAGACCAAATGAAAAAGCCTTTTGAGAAAGGGCAAAAATTTGAAAAATTCGCTCCTGCTATCAATGCTTTAGATACATTTTTATATGTGCCTAATCATACAACAAAGCATGGTGCGCACATTAGAGATGCTGTAGATTTAAAAAGAACTATGATTACTGTGGTTTTAGCTTTAATTCCAGCTTTAATATTCGGAATTTACAATGCAGGTTACCAACACTTCATTCAGATTGAAGGTTCTGACATGTCATTTGGAAATTTATTTTTCCACGGATTATGGAAAGTATTACCAATGATTATTGTATCGTATGCAGTAGGATTAGGTATCGAATTTGCTTTTGCAATTTTTAGAGGTCACGAAGTTAACGAAGGATATTTAGTATCTGGTTTATTAATTCCAATGGTTATGCCAGTTGATTTACCATTGTGGATGTTAGCTATTTCAGTTGCTTTTGCAGTACTTGTAGGTAAAGAAGCTTTTGGAGGTACAGGTATGAATATTTTCAATCCGGCTTTATTAGCACGTGCTTTTGCTTTCTTTGCTTATCCTACTTACATGTCGGGAGATAAAATTTGGGTTAGTGATGCAAGTACTACTGATGCAATTTCTGGAGAAACAATCTTAGGTTCTTTAGCACAAGGAAAAGAAGTGGCGTATTCAACTATGGATATGTTCTTAGGATTTATTCCAGGTTCTATTGGTGAAACTTCAACTTTAGCTATTTTAATTGGTGCATTTATTTTAATTGCAACAGGAGTTGGTAGTTGGAAAATTATGGTTTCTGGAGTTGTTGGAGCGGCTTTAACTGCTTTGATGTTTAATGCTGTTGGTTTAACGGCTTTAATGAATTTTGATTGGATGAATCATCTAGTAGTTGGAGGTTTTGCTTTCGGTATTGTATTCATGGCAACTGATCCTGTTTCTGCGGCTCAAACCGATAAAGGAAAAATCATCTACGGTTTATTAATAGGATTCTTTAGTATTTTAATTAGAGTTTTCAACCCAGCGTATCCAGAAGGAGTAATGTTGGCTATCTTATTAATGAACACTTTAGCGCCAACTATCGATTATTTCGTAGTTAATGGAAACATTGCTAAGAGAAAGAAAAGATTGGCTAAGTCTAAACAATTAAAATCTGCATAGTCATGAATAGAGAAAGTAACGGATATACATTTTTGTTTGCGACTGTAATGGTGGTGTTAGTAGCTTCTGCTTTAGCATTTGCTGCAACTGCACTTAAGCCAGATCAAGAGGCAAACATTAAGAAAGAAAAAATGCAGTACATTCTAAAATCGTTTGGAGTAGCTGTAGATAGAGATGCTTCTGAAGAAGCATACAAAAAACACATCATTAGTGAAGTAGTTTTTGACGAGAACGGAACAGAAATCAGTAAAGAAGCTTTTACAGTTGATATCGCAAAAGAAAAAGGAAAATTTCCAATTTTCAATGCTGAAAAAGATGGTAAAAAATTCTATGTTATTCCAGTAAGAGGAATGGGATTATGGGATGCTATCTGGGGTTATGTTTCTATAGATGAGAACTTGAAAGTTGACGGTATCGTATTTGACCACAAAGGTGAAACACCTGGTTTAGGTGGTGAAATTACACAAGATTATTTCCAAAAAAGTTTTATTGGAGAGAGTGTTTTTGACGCAAACGGAAATTTACAAGGTTTAAAAGTAGTTAAAGGTTATTCAGGAAAAGACAACAAAGCTGATGGTGAAGTTGATGCAATTTCAGGAGCTACTTTAACAGGAAATGGAGTAACAGAAATGTTAGTAAGAGGTTTAAAACCTTATGAGAAGTATTTAAAATCTATTAAAAAATAATCGTCATGGCAGAAAACAACAAAGAAGGATTATTTTCAAAAAGTAATATTAAGTTAATTACAAATCCATTTAATGACGATAACCCAGTAACGGTTCAAGTACTTGGTATTTGTTCGGCTTTAGCGGTAACTGTACAAATGAAAAATGCCTTTGTAATGGCGCTTTCAGTAACAGCGGTTGTTGCGTTAAGTAACGTTATTGTATCTTTAATTAGAAACTTAATTCCTAACCGTATTCGTATTATTGTTCAGTTAGTAGTAGTAGCTTTATTGGTAATTTTAGTAGACCAAATCTTAAAAGCTTATGCTTACGACGTAAGTAAACAATTATCGGTATTCGTTGGATTAATTATTACAAACTGTATTGTAATGGGACGTTTAGAGGCTTTCGCTTTAGGTAACGGTCCATGGAAATCATTTTTAGATGGTATTGGAAACGGATTAGGATACGGAATTATCTTAATGATTGTAGCTTTCTTCAGAGAATTATTAGGTTCTGGAAAAATCTTCGGAATTGAAATCTTAGGAAATGCAGTAGATAAAACTGGAGCATATGCACACGGATATGTAAACAATGGTTTTATGTTATTAGCACCAATGGCTCTTATTACAGTAGGTATTGTTATCTGGGTACAAAGAGGTATCAACAAAAAATTAATTGAGAAAAAATAATAGCTATGTTTGAATATATCAATATATTTTT
>CAZCIV010000065.1:0-10681 GCA_964498595.1 uncultured Flavobacterium sp. | reverse complement strand
ATTTTTGTTGTCATAAGTAATTATCTCATAAGATGTAATTATTGAATTTGAATTGTAATAGGTCTTTTTTGTATTATTTCCTGAATTGTCATACTCTAAAATTATCTTTTGTGCAAAATCGAGATTACCATTGTAAAGTATATATTTATTAATTTCAGTAATTAAGTTGTTTGAATTATAAGTATACATTTCCTTTTCACTTACATAATTTTGAGACAAATAATAAATGTCTACTTCGGCTATTTTACCATTTTCATGAATATATTCATAAGTATAATTATTAGAATATGAATTTTTTAATATACTATTTTCATAATAATAATTTATATAATTTGAAGGTGAACCATCTTTAATCATATAGCAGTTAAATGTTTCATAATTGTAATAAAAATTTAAAGTAGAACTTCCGTTACCCGAAAGAATAGCCTTTGATACTCTATTGTAAAAGATAGTATTTTCTTCATTATTATCATCTGACCCACAAGAGGTAAGAAGGATTGATGTGGTTAACCAAAGAAATAAATTTAATTTTTTCAACATGCTTTTTTAATATTTTCCGCTTAATAATTCACCACCAATAGCTGATTTTGCTTCAATATTTAGTTTTTTCATCATTTCATACGTAGTACAAACAGCTGCCGAAGTTACCGGAATGCCACATTCTGCCTGAATTAAATCAATGGCTTCTAAAGAAGGCATTTGTACACAAGCCGAAGCTACTAAAACATCCACATCGGTTAAATCCAATTGTTTGTAGATTTCTAATAAATTCATCGGATTTTGAGCAGCAACTTCCAAATTATCAGGAATTTCCAAAGCAATGCTTTCCTTTACTTTTATACCTTGATGTTCGATATAATCTACCACTTTATCCGTTAACGGACGCATATAAGGTGTAATAATCGAGATTTGTTTCGCACCCAAAACTTTCAATCCATTGATTAAAGCACCAGCAGAAGTTACAATAGGAGTAGGGAAGTCATTCGCCACCGTTTCTTGGTGTAAATTTACTTCCGAAACGCAATGATAACCACGTCCCATGCTCATAATAGCAACTAAACAAGCATAACCCATAACATCAACATGAGCATCGGAAAGTTCTTGAGCACATTTTAAGCTCATTTTATCCATAGCTTCCAGTTCTTCTTTGGTTACTTTTTTCATTCGCATTCTACTGCTATGAAATGTAAAACGCTCTGGTAAAATAGTTTCTCTTGAACGAAAAATTGCTGGTATTTCGGTTTCCATCGTTACGTTTGAGGATGGAACTATTTGGCCTATTCTGTATTTCATGTTTATTAGTTTACAGTCTCAGTCACAGTTAGCAGTCTGAAAACTGAAAACTGCGACTGCATACTTTTATTATGTTTCTTTAATCGTATTCACTATTGTGCCAATTCCTTCCACAGTAGCTTCCACCACATCTCCATTGTACATCCATTCTTGTGGGTCACGACCTGCACCAACACCTGCTGGAGTTCCGGTTGCGATAATATCACCTGCTTCTAAGGTGAAAACGGTACTCAAATCTTCAATCAAATCGTTGATGTTGAAAAGCATGAATTTGGTGTTTGAATTTTGTTTTTCAACTCCATTAACTTTTAATGATAAATTCAAGTTGTGTGGATTTTCTATTTCGTCTTTTGTTACGATTACAGGTCCCATTGGAGCAAACGTATCTTGTCCTTTAGAAACAATCCATTGTCCCTCACGACGGCAATCACGCGCTGAAATATCATTAATTACCGTGTATCCAAAAACATAATCTAACGCTTTAGATTTTGGAACGTATTTTCCTTTTTTTGAGATGATTACTGCTAGTTCACATTCCCAATCCAATTGCGAAGTTAACTTCGTATTCTTGATGATTTCGGTATTCGTAGCTGTAACCGTTGTTGGTGGTTTTGAGAAGATAATTGGTTTCATTGGAAGTTTTCCTGTAGTATCCAAAGTTCTAGCACTTTCGGCAACGTGTTCGGTATAATTCAACCCAATTCCAATAATGTTTTTTCTTGGTTTTTCGATAGGAGCTAAAATGGTTACTTCATCCATTTCATAAGCGATTTCTTCGAAAAAATTCTCAGGAGTTTCTGCAATCATTTCAGTTATTTCTGCAATGATTTCGAAGCCCATGTCAATTAATTCCAGCATATCGTTTGGTAATGGGAAATTGGAAATATCTCCAAAATCCTGCATGTCGATTACTTGATTGTTATGAATGAAGCCCAAACGAGGCTCTGTGTCTTGTGTTTTGTAAGTAAGTAGTTTCATTTAATTTTTATTATTGTTGAGACAAGGCAATGCCTTGTCTGTACTATATCAATTGGTGTCCGTTGTTTTCTGTTAATTCTCTTCCTTGAAATAAACCTAATCCTTCAATTACTGGTAAATCATTAAAATTGAATAAACAAGCATCTTCAGTTTCCGATAAGTTGTGATGCTCGTGCCAAGCCCAACTCGGAACACAGAAAATATCGCGTTCTTTCCAATCGAAACGTTTTCCGTTGATGATGGTGTAGCCTTTTCCTTTGGCGCATTGGTACACAAAAGAACCTGTGTGTTTATGTGCTTTTCCTTTGAATCCTGCTGGGAATAATTGCATGGCTGCTCCCATAGTTTGCATTACGTGTCCTCCAGTTAACGGATTGGAATATTGCATAAAAATCCCATCAAACGGATTAACTTCATTTACTTTTTGGGCTTCTAATAACGCTGGATATACATTTTTCCAAGAATATTTGAATAGAGGTGAATAAGGTTTGTCCCAAGTTTTATCAGCTGGAATTAATCCTGCACCACCATAAGTCATAGGCGAGAAGTTTAATGGTGCTGTTAAAGGTTGCTTTCCATCAAAAACCGCATAATCATTAGCCTCCAAAGCATTCACTAACGGAATATCCAAACCATCTTGCCAAATACAAGTTTTTCCACCTTCTTCTACACCATGTTCGTGCCAAGTGGAATTTGGTGTAATCACAAAATCATTTACTTCTAACATAATTTTATTACCATCTACAACCGTATAACCTTTTTCGCCTTCCATAATAAAACGTAGGGCAGAAGCACGATGACGATGCGCTGAAGTAAATTCACCTGGACGTGTAACTTGAATTCCAGTATATAACCAACCCACAGCAGCGGAAACATCTCTACGCTTGTCATTTACCAAATAAACTACGCGTCTTCCTGCTTGTTCAGGAGTTACCAATTCCGATGATTTTAGCACTAAATCTCGTAAATCGTCATATTTCCATAACATAGGAACAGAGGTAGAGCGTGGTTCCCATGGTTCAATATCATTAGCGACTGTCCATAAAGCACCTGCACCAAGTGTTTCTAATTCTTTATAATATGCCTTAAGTTCATCAGAGTCTTGAACTCGAGCTCTTCCGTAAACATCGTCTGAATAGTTGTTTTCTTCCATTTTTTTTATTTTTAACTCCGACAGAGTTCAAAACTCTGTCAGAATTGATAAATTTCTTATTCGATTATAAATTTAGTAATTTCATTTAAATTTTGAGATGATTTATGGTAATCTATAAAGTCTAGCTTTGTTCCATATAATTCAATAACATCTTGTCTTTTTAATTTTGTTGGTTTGTCTGATACAATTGATTCAAATGAAGACCAAGGATATAAATTCATTTGTTGAACAAAACCATGTTGAACTGGATTGTTGTGAATATAATAAATAACATTTTGTAAATACCTTTCTGAAGTGATTTGCTTTCGCTCAAAAGGTTTTTCAAACAAAGCGCCTGTTCTATTAAATTTTTTATTAATAGCTTGTGTATAAGCATTAAATAAATGTCCAAATTGTTTTGATGGATCTAATACTTTTGGTTTTTCTACCGTTGAATATTCTAATTTTGAGTAATCAACTTCATTATCTAATTTGATATAAACCAAAATATGAAAATGATTTTTCAACAAACACCAAGCATAAGTTTCGGCAATTGGTGAAATATACCTATCAAATAACCTTAAAAAATGATAATAACTTTCGGAGTCAAAAAAAACATCAATACCATTATTACCACGATTATAAATGTGGTAGTAATTTCCTTTTTCTAATGGTAATGGTTTGTAGTTTTTCATATTTTATTTAACCTTATAAACTCCGACAGAGTTTTGAACTCTGTCGGAGTTTAACTATCTTTAAGAACTATCTCTTATTAAACTCCTCGTGATTATCAATAAACGTAATTTTTCGAGTTGGAGCCGTGTTTACACGCAAATCGAATATATCAAATCGATTGTAATGCCCTAAAATATCGTGCATTTGCTTTGGTTGGATGCATTTTGCTAAATCAATATCGGCATAAACCATTCCTTCTTCATCAATTAATGGTTGCCCAATAACAGCGCCATTCGGACCAATAAATCCAGAGAAAGCAGAACTTTTTCTATCCAATAATTCATCTACATTAGGAACATCAGCACGTAAAGCATCTTTGATTTCTTGCGAAACAGTCGAACACGATACAATCGTAAACAATTTTCCTTCAAACGAATGCGCTGCCGCACGAATTTTAATCGCCTCCGCCATATCGTAATCCGGTGGCGCTACAGGAAGTGAAATATAATTCGCAATATGAATCAATTCGCCTTGAGAAAGTAGTGTAAAACGGGCTAAAGTATTTGTGTTTTCGCCACAAGCTAAGGTTCCGATTGGACCAATTTCTGTATTGTAGACTTTTAACGAAGAACCATCGCCAGAAGACCAGGTTAATTTTTCTGCCCATGTTGGGACTAACTTTCTATGTTTTCCAACGATAACACCTTTGTTGTCAATGATTAAATTGGTATTGTATATTTCTCCATAGCTTTTACCACGTTCGTTGATTCCCATTACAATATGGATATCATTGTCTTTGGCAGCTAAGCACAATTTTTTGATTTCAGGACCTGTTACGTCAACCGAATTTTTATACAATTCTTCATACCATTTACTCCCTTGAACAGGCGTCATAATCCAATTCCAATACGGATATCCAGCGATAAAAACCTCAGGAAAAGCGATTAATTTTGCTCCGTTGCTACTGGCTTCTTTAATGAAAGAAATGGCTTTATCAACTGTTCTTTCTACATTTAGAAATACAGGAGAAGTTTGAACAGTTGCAGCTTTGATTTTTTTGAATTCCATAGTTATATAATTACGAATTTAAAATTACGAATTATGAATTGAAACGAGATTAAATCGTAATTCATAATTGGTAATTCATAATTTTATTCTTCATTTCTTCAGTGAAAGGTTCGGCTTTGATGCCGTTTCTTTCTGGGTTGAAAGCTACGTTTACTAAAGTGACTTCGCCTTCTAAAACGGTATTTTCTGCTTCATTTACAAACTGAAATCCGCAAAGAATTGACGAATTTTTTAATTCTTTTACCCACAATTTTTTGGTTAAGATTTCACCTAAACGAGCAGCATTCTTAAACTGAATTTTTAAATCAACGGTTGGGATACCATTGGTTTCATGCATTTTTGAAAAAGGACGATCTAAGGCTTCTTCAAACCAATCCTCAACCAAACAATTTAGCATTTCTAAAAATCGGGGATAGAAGACAATTCCAGCATAATCAACATGTTGGAAACGTACTTTTTCTTGTTTTATGAATTCACTCATTATATATGTCTTGATATTATTTCAACTTAAATCTCTGTATTTTTCCAGTCTCCGTTTTTGGTAAGCATTCCACAAAATTTATTACTCTTGGGTATTTATACGGTGCTGCTACTTCTTTGAACCAGTGTTGAATACGATTTTTCATCACATCTGTCGCTTTAGATGTGTCATGTAACACAATATGCGCACAAACCAGCATTCCTCGTTCTTCATCAGGTAAACCTACTACGGCACATTCCAAAATATCTTCGTGCGTTAAAAGTACGGATTCTACTTCAATTGCCGCAATATTATACCCCGAAGAAATAATCATATCATCACCACGAGCCACAAAATGGAAATAGCCTTCTTCATCTTGACGGAAAATATCGCCTGTGATGTTCCAACCGTTTTCTACATATTCGCGTTGTTTGTCTTCTCGATTTAAATATTTACAACCTGTAATTCCTCGAACTGCCAATCTTCCGGCTTCGTTTCTTGGTAGTTCGTTGCCTTCTTTGTCTATTATTTTAGCTTCGTAACCAATAATGGCTTTACCTGTAGCGCCAGGTTTCATATTTTCTTCATTGGAAGAAATAAAAATATGCAACATTTCGGTAGCGCCAATACCGTCTATGATTTTTAAACCTGTAGCATCGTACCAATCTTGCCAGACTTTCAACGGCAAGGTTTCGCCAGCAGAAACACATTTTCGTAAACTTGAAATATCGTAATCCTTAACTTTTGTAGTGATGATGCGCCAAGCGGTTGGTGCAGTAAAACAAATCGTAATTTTAAAATCTTGAATCGCTTGCAGTAAAACATCTGGACTCGGTTTTTCGATTAAAAATGTGGAAGCACCAAAATACATTGGAAATAATACCAATCCACCTAAACCAAAGGTAAATCCTAATGGTGGACTTCCTGTGAAAATATCATTTGGTGTAGGTTGGAGCGAATATTGTGGAAACGCTTCACAAATATTCAAAATATCTCTATGATAATGTGCTGTCATTTTAGGCAAACCCGTTGTTCCAGAAGTGAAGCCAATCAAAGCCACCGAATCCGATTTGGAATGATAATTTTCGAATGTTTTCGATTTAGCAACCATTAATTCTTCCAATTGCGAATTCCCATAAAAACAGGTTTGTTTTAAGAAATCTGATTTCACCAAATGGATTTCTTCTTCCAATTCCTTATCGCACAATACATGTGAAATTTCGGCACAATCGATAATGGTAGTTAATTCTTTAGAACGAAGTAATGGCATGGTTGCTACGACAATTCCACCTGCTTTTAAAATAGCGAACCAACACGCGACCATCATCGGATTATTAGCCGAACGAATCAAAACGCGATTGCCTGATTTCAATCCTAAATCATCGATCAAAACATGTGCAATTTGATTTGCTTTTTCAAACAAATCTTGATACGTCCAAGTTTCCTCAAAGGTGCGAATACAACTATTATTTCCACGACCTTCTCGAATATGACTATCTAGCAATTTATCCACGCAATTCAGCATTTCAGGATGTTGGAATTGCGGTAATTCCAAAAAGGTGTATTCTGGTTGTAATTCCAGAGCTGGTAAGCTATTGTGAGCGAAATTATCCTTCATTAATTACGAATTTTAAATTACGAATTACGTAACGTTTTTTGAATAGAACCAATTATTCTAAGTAACTCATCAACATCTTTAAGTAAGCTCTCTGCTTCTTCAATAGATAAATAATCAGTATCTTTTAATAATCTAATCCAATAATGTGTTTCTCTTGCTTCTTTATAGGATATGGTTAATTTGGCGAAAAAATCTTTTCCTGATTGTCCTCCAATAGCTTCTTCAATATTAGCTCCAATTGAAGTTCCACATCTTAATAGTTGTTTACTTAAAACAAATTCCTTTTTTTGCTCTGATAAATATTTAAAAACTTTTATTATTCGAACAGCAAAAGCATAACTTTTTATTTGAACAACGTTATCATTTTTCATAATTCGTAATTTCTAATTCGTAATTATTTTTTATTACTTTTAGGTTTTAATGCTTTTTTCATGCCTTCCATTTGTTTTCTTTCGGTAGCTTTTAGCGGATACAAATGCGAAACGCCCATTTTGTATGGATTTGGAATATCATTCGCTTGAAATTGTTCGTATGCTTGAGCATTTCTCACGAAATTAGCATCTAATAATAAAGGTCGCCCTAAAGCCACTAAATCAGCTCTTCCGTTTAAAAGAATCGTGTTGATTTGGTCAATATCTTGAATATATCCAGCGGTTATGGTTGGGATATGAACCTTATTTCGAACCCCATCTGAAAAAGGTGTTTGCCACATTCTTCCCGTTAAAGGTTTTTGACCCGCTACTGTATTTCCTGTTGAAACATTAATGATATCAGCTCCAGCGTTTTTGAAAGCGGTTGCGATAGTAATCACTTCTTGTTCTGAAATTCCGTTTTCAGCCCAATCAGTTGCTGAAATTCGCACAGAAATTGGTTTATCCGTTGGGAATACTTCACGAATGGCTTTGAATACTTCTAATGGATATTTCAAACGGTTTTCAATATTTCCACCAAATTCATCAGTACGAATATTGGTTAAAGGCGACAAGAAAGAAGCTAACAAAAAGCCGTGATGTGCTTGTAATTCAATCATATCAAATCCAGCTTCGTCTGCATTTTTAGCTGCTTGCACGAATTGCGCTTTGATTTGCGCCATATCTTCCAAAGTCATTTCTTTTGGAGTAGCAAAATTGTCATTAAATGGAATAGGAGATGCCGAAATTAAATTCCAAGGGGTTTCCATTGGTCCGTTGCCTTCCCAAGGTTTTTTAGTAGCACCTTTTCTTCCGGAATGTCCTAATTGAATTCCGATTTTTGTTTCTGTATTGTTATGTATGAAATCGGTAATTTTTTTCCATTGGTTTACTTGTTCTGCATTGTAAATTCCAGCACAACCTTCGGTAATTCTTCCGTTTTCAGAAATGGCGGTCATTTCGGTAATGATTAATCCTACACCACCCGTAGCTCGACTTCCGTAATGGACTAAATGCCAATCAGAAACCAATCCATCTACAGCAGAATATTGTCCCATTGGTGCCATAACGATGCGGTTTGGGAGTTCTAGTTGTCTAATTTTGGAAGGAGTGAAGGCAGCCGAAACAGTCTCGACTTCGCTCGATTTGACAAGATTATCGTTAAATTCTTTTAAAACTTTATCGGTAAACGAACTATCTCTCAAACGTAAATTCTCATACGTTACTTTTTTAGAACGTGTCATGCATCCAAAAGCAAATTGTTGGAAGGAATGTTGCATGTGACGGTCCATATTTTCGAACCAATCTAAAGAAACTACTGCGGCATATTGAATCATTTCTACCGTATTTCTTCGGGTTTTATCGTATTGCTCAAAAGCAGCTTGTACGTTATTTGGATTCGCAATTACAGCATCCGATAATCCGATAGCACAATCCATTGCTAATTTGGTTCCTGAACCAATAGAGTAGTGGGCTGTAGCTTTGGCATCACCTAATAATACAATGTTGTTATGATACCAATTTTGATTCGTTACATGTGGAAATTGACGCCAATGCGATTTATTTGAAATCAGCGGATGCCCGTCTAATTCTTCTTTGAAGATTTCAGCAATTTTAGCCATTGTATCGGCTTCATTTGTCACTTCAAAACCATGCTTTTGCCAAGTTTCATCTGAACATTCAAAAATCCATGTACTCATACCTTCTTCGTATTGATAGGTGTGAGCCACAATAGTTCCGTGAGGCGTACTTCTAAAAAAATAAGTAAACGCATCAAGAGGTTTTGTAGATCCTAACCAAACGAAGCGATTCTTTTTTAATTCGATTTTGGTTCCGAATTCTTTTTGGTATTGCGTTCTGATAGCACTTGCGATTCCGTCAGCTGCTAAAATGATATCCGAATCAGCGAATTGTGATAAATCATCTACGTTTTGTTCGAAATGCAAATTCACACCTTCTTCGATGCAACGCTGTTGTAATAATTGTAAAAGTGTTTTACGAGAACAACCACAAAAGCCATTTCCTGCAATGCTTACTTCTTCGCCATCACGAGCGACGATAATATCATCCCAATACGCAAATTTGCTACGAATTAATTCATAAGACTGCATGTCGCGCTTTAGGAACTCTCCTAAGGTTTCGTCTGAAAACACAACGCCAAATCCAAAACTATCGTCGGGTTTATTTCGTTCGTAAATATCGATTTGGCAATGAGGCATTGCTTTTTTGGTTAATATCGAAAAGTAAAGTCCGCCTGGACCACCACCTATAACTGTTATTTTGAGCCCCCTAACCCCCGAAGGGGGAATTATTGCTTTCATATATTTATTGTCTTTTAATTGAGAATATTTCTCCTAATTTACTGTAATTGGAACCTGCTAAACGGGCAACAGGTTTGTATGTATCTAAATTGATTCTGTGATTTTCCAATAAAATAGAATCATCAATATGCATCGTTATTATTTTACCAATGATAATACAAGCGCCACCATTTTGATGATTTTCGATAAAATAATGATGTGCCATTTCGCACTCAAAATGCACCAAGCTTTCTTTTACTCGTTTTGGTTTGATGTAAATGGAATCAATAGGAGTAACTCCAGCTAATTTGAATTCGTCAATATCTGCAGCTACACTTTGAGAAGTGGTATTCATTTGTTCTACAACTTCTTCTGTAACTAAGTTAACAACAAATTGTTTGTTCTCTAAAATATTATTTAAAGTGTCTTTGTTTTTGTTTCCTGTTCGAACGGTGGAAAACATTACATGAGGTGGATCTTCGCTCACAACATTAAAAAAGGAAAAAGGAGCAAGGTTGTTGATTCCATTGGCATCAATTGTAGAAATCCAACCTATTGGTCTAGGAATTACAGTTCCTGTTAACAGCTTGTATAAAGCGGAAGATTCGGTGTTTTGTATGTCGAATTGCATGGTTTTGTGTTGTTTCTACAAATTAAATAAAATAACTATACTTTTTCACAACAAAAATGGATTTTTTTTCATTTTATCAAAATTAAAAATCTAGTGATTTTGAACTAAAATTATAC
>CAZCIV010000064.1:8841-10776 GCA_964498595.1 uncultured Flavobacterium sp. | reverse complement strand
CTCAAAAGGAAATTATAGATAACCCTAAACTTTCAAAATACATGCAGATTATTATTAATCAGAGCAATAAATTAAACCAGCACATTGAAAAAATTCTATATGTAGCCAAGACGGAAAGCAAGCAAATCGAATTGGAAAAATCGAAAGTTGATTTGAAAGTAGTATTGGAATTAGTTCGAGAAAACATATTTTTAAAACATCAAAAAGAGATTCATATAGATATTCAATTAGATCGAAATTATAGTATACAAGCCGATGAATTTCATTTTTATAATGTAATTTACAACATCATGGATAATGCGGTGAAATACGCTACTGAACAGCCAAAAATTAGTATCCAATCAAAAGAAAATTCAAAAGGATTGACTTTAAAATTTACCGATAATGGTTGTGGAATTCCAGAAAGTGATTTGCCTTTTGTGTTTGATAAATTCTATCGTGTAGCAAGAGAAGACAGTAAAGATATTGAAGGATTTGGAATTGGACTTTCATATGTAAAACGCGTTTGCGAATGGCACAAATGGAAAGTTGAAGCTAAAAATAATGAAGATAAAGGAATCACCATAACCATCCAAATAAACAAAAACGATTATGAGTAAGAAGCGTATTTTGTATGTTGAAGACGACGAAACTTTAGCGTTTTTAACCGCTGATAATTTAGAGCAACATTTTGATGTGACCCATTGTGCAAATGGCAAAGAGGCTTTTCAATTGTTTTGCAAAGAGTCTTTCGATTTGTGTGTTTTGGATATTATGTTACCCGATATGGATGGATTTGAAATGGCAACTGAAATCAGAAAAAGAAATCAAGAAATTCCGATTATTTTTCTTTCGGCAAAAACCATGAAAGATGACCGAATTAAGGGTTTGAAATTGGGTGCCGATGATTATTTAGTAAAACCATATTCCATCGAAGAATTGATTTTAAAAATCGAAATTTTCTTAAATCGAAGTCAGAAATCAACCGATAATTCAACACAAAAACAATATACGTTTGGAAGTTTTCAATTTGAACCTGAGAATTATTTATTGAAAAATGATAGTCAAAACATTACGTTAACAGAAAGAGAGGCTTCGCTATTGAAATTATTTTTAGACAATCCGAATACCGTTTTAAAACGCGAAAAAATATTAATGGAATTATGGGGAAGCGATGATTATTTCTTAGGCAGAAGTTTGGATGTATTTATTTCAAGATTACGAAAAATCATAAAAGAAGAAACCCACGTGAGAATCGAAAACATTCCGCGCGTGGGCTTTAAATTGGTGGTTGAGTAACTTTTATTCAAAACTCATCATATAAACTTCTAAAGCTTTACGTTCTTCAGCTGTCATAGCTTTTGTAATAACAAAGTTAGCTTTCATAGTTTCATATTGTGTTGGGTCAACAATCGCTTTACTTTCTTCGTTTATAAAAGAAGCGATACTTGCTCCTTTTTCCTTGTAAATTTTGGCGATATCTTTTATTGCTGGTCCAATTACTTTTGCATCAGCTTTGTGACAAGCGGTACAAGTTCCTTTTCCTTCAAAAAGTTCTTGTCCTTTTGCTAGTAATGGGTCAACTGTGGGTTCTGCTGCTACTTCTGATTTTTCTTGAATAGGATTTCCGTAAGCATCAGTTTCCTTTTTTTCACCACAATTCGTTAAGGAAATGGCTAATGTGAAAAAAGCAAATGATTTTAATATAAGTTTCATTTTGATATAATTTAGAAATATCGATAAAATTACAACATCGATTTCACTTAGTTTGTGACATTTGTCACATTACTTTTTATTTAATAAAATAGCAGCCTCTTTAGCAAAATAGGTTGAAATCAAACTTGCACCCGCTCTTTTGATACACATTAATTGCTCCATCATGATTTTGTCATGATCTAACCAACCTCTTTCTGAAGCGGCTTTAATCATTGCATATTCTCCCGAAACATGGAAAAC
>CAZCIV010000064.1:0-8741 GCA_964498595.1 uncultured Flavobacterium sp. | reverse complement strand
AACCTCTTTCTGAAGCGGCTTTAATCATTGCATATTCTCCCGAAACATGGAAAACTGTAACAGGAACATCCACAGCATTTTTCACTTCACGAACGATATCTAAATAAGCGATTCCAGGTTTTACCATGACCATATCGGCACCTTCTTCTACATCCCAAAGTGCTTCTTTTACTGCTTCTATACGATTAGCGTAATCCATTTGGTAGGTTTTTTTGTCTTTAGGAACTTCAACATCTGCATCTTTTGGAGCCGAATCCAAAGCATCACGAAACGGACCATAGAACGCAGAAGCATATTTAGCCGAATAACTCATGATTCCCACATTGTGAAATCCCGCAGCATCCAAACCTTGACGTAAACGTAAAACTCGACCATCCATCATATCACTTGGCGCTACAAAATCGGCCCCAGCTTTTGCGTGAGAAACCGCCATTTTTACTAAAGCATCGTTGGTAGCATCGTTAGCCACATCACCTTTTTCGATAATTCCATCGTGACCATAAATCGAATATGGGTCTAAAGCTACATCAGGCATTACAATCATTTCAGGACAAGCTGCTTTAATAGCACGAATAGCTCTTTGCATCAAACCATTTTCGTTCCAAGCTTCTTTACCAGTGTTATCTTTTAAATCATCGCTAACTTTTACATAAATATTTACAGCACGAATTCCTAAAGCAAATAATTCTTTTACTTCTTCCACCGTTAAATCTAATGTACGACGGAAAATTCCTGGCATAGAAGGGATTTCTACTTTTGTGTTTTCGCCTTCCATAATAAACATTGGAAACATAAAATCAGCCGGACTCAAGCTGGTTTCGCGAACTAAACTTCTTATAGATTCGTTTACTCTTAAACGACGACCTCTGTGTATTGGAAACATAATATTTTATGATTTGTGATTGATAATGGATAATTATACCCAATCAATTGGTTTTGCTAATATTTTTAATAATTTTTCTTCGTCACTTCCTACTTCAGGTTGATGGTTGTACACCCATTGCACGTGTGGTGGCAAACTCATCAAAATACTTTCAATTCTTCCGTTGGTTTTTAGCCCAAATAGAGTTCCTTTATCATGAACCAAATTGAATTCTACATAACGACTACGGCGAATTTCTTGCCAAGTTCTTTGCGCATCTGAATAAGGTACATCTTTTCTTTTTTCTACAATTGGAACATACGCTTGAAGGAACGAATTCCCAACTTCAGTTACGAAATTGTACCAATCTTCCATTTTCATGGTTTCGGTTTCTTTTAAATAATCGAAAAACAAACCGCCAATTCCTCTTGCTTCATTGCGATGTGCATTCCAGAAATACTCATCACATTTCTTTTTATAGTTCGGATAAAATTCGGGATTGTGTTTGTCGCAAGCGTTTTTACAAGTTTGGTGAAAATGTTTTGCATCTTCTTCAAACAGATAATACGGAGTTAAATCTTGTCCGCCACCAAACCATTGATTGATGATTTCTCCGTTTTCATCATACATTTCAAAATAACGCCAATTCGCATGAACGGTTGGTACCATTGGATTTTTCGGATGAATCACCAAACTTAATCCGCAAGCGAAAAAATCGGCTTCTCCTACACCGAACATTTTTTGCATGGTATCAGGCAATTTTCCGTGAACCGCCGAAATATTTACACCGCCTTTTTCAAAAACGTTTCCATTTTCAATCACACGTGTGCGACCGCCACCACCTTCTGGTCGTTCCCAAATATCTTCACGAAATTTGGTACTACCATCAATAGCTTCTAATCCTTTACAGATTTGATCTTGTAGGTTTTGTATGTAGGTGTAGAATTTATTTTTCATTTTTTACTCTAAACAATTTTAAAAAATATAAGCTTGATATTAGTAAGTGTATTGTAAAAGGAATTGTGAATTCAAAATGTTTTAAATTTTCAATTTTTACAAAAACAATAACCGCTGTAATTAGCAGCAATTGACCTAGAAAACCCAATATTAATCTTTTATTTAAATATAAAATTATTCCTAAAATTGATAATATCAGAAATAAATTTTCAATTGAAAGCAATATAAACTCATCTGTTAAAGAAAAGATTTGAAGTATCAATAAACCAATTACTAAAAAAAAAGGCAAACTAACATGTGGAGTTGGAATGCAAATAAAAAGAAATAGTAAAATGGACAAGTATTTCAAATTAACACCATTCATAATTATTTATACTCTTTCACTGCTTCCACAAAAGCTTTAGCATGATCAACCGGAATATTTGGTAAAATGCCGTGACCTAAGTTTACAATGTATTTGTCTTTTCCGAATTCGTCAATCATTTCGTGAACCATTTTTTTGATGGTTGGTATTGGAGATAACAAACGACTTGGATCAAAATTTCCTTGTAAGGTAATATCGCCACCGGTTAAATAACGTGCGTTTCTTGGTGAACAAGTCCAATCTACTCCTAAAGCAGATGCTTTTGATTTTGACATTTCGTTTAAAGCGAACCAACATCCTTTTCCAAAAACGATAACTTCAGTAACAGGAGCTAATGCTTCTACGATTTGGTTGATGTATTTCCAAGAGAATTCTTGATAATCTACTGGAGAAAACATACCACCCCAAGAATCGAAAATTTGAATAGCATTACAACCGTTTTTCACTTTTTCTTTTAAGTATAAAATAGTAGTATCGGTGATTTTTTGTAATAATGCATGAGCCGCTTCTGGTTGTGAAAAACAAAAACCTTTAGCTGTGTCATAACTTTTCGAACCTTTTCCTTCAACTGCATAACAGAAAATTGTCCATGGTGAACCGGCGAAACCAATTAACGGCACTTCGTTATTCAACATTTCTTTGGTTAGTTTTACCGCATCCATTACGTAACCTAAGGTTTCGTGAATATTCGGCACAAAAACTTGATTTACTTGTTCCATTGTGCGAATTGGATTTGGAATTATCGGACCTAAATTGTCTTTTAGTTCCACGTGAATTCCCATAGCTCTTGGAACCACTAAAATGTCTGAGAATAAAATAGCCGCATCTGGTTTTACAATTCGAATGGGTTGCACTGTGATTTCAGCAGCTAATTCTGGCGTTTCACAACGTGTGAAGAAATCATATTTATCGCGTAAAGCTCTAAATTCTGGTAAATATCTTCCTGCTTGACGCATCATCCATACAGGTGGACGTTCTACAGTTTCTCCTTTTAATGCTCGTAAAAATAAGTCGTTCTTAATCATTTTTTATGCTTTATGCTTTAAGCAATTGGCTATAAGCGTTTATAATAATGTATTACTTCGTTAATTACATTTTCAACAGTGGGTTGTGATGCAATTATTATTTTTGTTTTATTTTCTAATGCTTTTGCCGTGGTAATTCCAATACAAAAACAGGTTTTATTTTCTAATGTGTTCTTTTCTAAAAAGCTGTTGACTCCAGACGGACTGTAAAACAAAACGCCATCATATGTTTCTTTGATTTGGTGTGGTTTCAGTTTGGTTTCATATACGACAATTTCGTTATATGCGATTTTATTTTGCCTGAAAAAAGCAGGAATTGTATTTCTTCTGATGTTGCCACAAAAGAAAGTAAACGAGTTAGTTTTATATTTTGATTCGATTATTTGGATTAATTCTTCAGCATAATCGGCACTTCCCAAAACAATGAATCCTTTCTTTTCTAGAAAACTTCGGGTTTTATTTCCTACACACAAACAAGACTTTGAGAGAACATTTTTGACATCTGATTTTAAAACACTTTTTGCCGCTTCTTTACTTGTAAATATTAAGTAATCGTTGAGTTGAGGTATTTCAAAATCAATAGATTTAGTTTGAATAAAATTCTTTTCTACAAGTTCAATTTTAGCATCAGAAAGTTTGTTTTTTAATGCTTTTGAAAGTTTTTTTGTAGAGAGAATTCGGGTCATTTTAGCTTCTAATTTGGTGTTCTTCTTGTCCTAAACAATAGGTTTCGATGTCTTTATTGTAACCATAAACCACTAAAATATCATGCTCCTGTACTACAGTTTCAGGATCTGGGCGGCCAATTGTTTCTTTTACTATCGTTTTTTTACCAATCAAATTACGTTTCTCTCTTTTTCGAATGATGGTAACTAGTGTTAAATGGTATTTGTCGATTGAATCTAATTCAGCTAATGTTTTACCAAAAAATTCAGGTTTTGCTTTTACTTCCGAAATGGTGTAATTATCATCTAATTGATAATTTTCTAAAGTTGATTTAAAGTTAATTTGCTTTGTTAACCTATCTGCCGATTCTTGTTCTGGATGAATGATGCTATGAATTCCCATTGCTTCTAAAACCGTATCGTGAATTGGCGATAAAGCACGACTAATAATTTTTACATCGCTTAATTTTTTAATAATAGCAGTTGTAATAATAGCTGCCCCTTCATTTTCTCCAATGGCAACAACTACTTTGTCAGCATCTTTTAAAGGTAAAGCTTCATAAGACAATTCATTAGTGGAATCTAATGCAATAGCGTGTGAAATTTTATCTTTTACTAAATTTACTTTTTCGATGTTTTTATCAACACCTATTACTTCGTTTCCTGTTTCAGTAAGACTGATAGCAAGCGACATTCCGAAGTTTCCTAAACCAAATACGATAATTTTCATTTGGACAAGATTAGTTAATTAATATATTTTCTTTTGGATATTCATAGAACTGATGATTCATTCTGCGTAATAGTCCAACCATTAAATTGAGCATACCAATACGACCAATAAACATACATCCAATAAGTACATATTTACTTGGTTCTGTTAAAGTTGGAGTGAAATTTAAAGTTAAACCTACTGTACTATATGCAGAAAAACATTCAAAAGCTACTGTTAATAATGGAGTTCCCTTGGGTTCAAAAATTAATATGGCTACAATAGAAATGCCAATTGTTATAAGAGAAATACATAAAATTGCAAAAGCACGAGATGTAGATTCAGATGAAATTCTTCTTCCAAACACTTGTATTCTACTTTTTCCGCTAGCAACCGCAAAAATATTTAATGTTGCAAGAGCAAAAGTACTTGTTTTAATACCCCCCGCAGTTGACGCAGGAGAACCTCCAATCCACATTAAAAAAATAATAAATAAAAGAGATGGCACATTCATTTTAGCAAAATCAACAGCATTAAAGCCTGCGGTTCTTGGTGTAACAGAATTAAATGATGCAGCAGTAATTTTTCCAAATATGGTATTATGTTCTAACAAAGTGTTATTGTATTCAGAAATATATAAAAAAACAAATCCTCCCACTAATAAAAACAAAGTAGTATATATAACGATTCTTGTATTAAGAGTAATTACTCTTATTTTTTTGTGAATGATTTTTTTCTCAAAAAGTTCTATGATATAATTTTTAATGTATTGGTAAAAATTAAACACAATATTATGTCCAAGACCACCAAGCACAATTAAAGTCATAATTACCCATTGAAGAAAATAGTCAAAACGAATGGTTTCATCATATAATCCAGCTGATAAAATTGAAAATCCAGCATTACAAAAAGCTGATATAGAATGAAAAACGGAGAAGAAAAATTTATTTTCAATAGTATTTATTTCAATTATAGAAGAATAAATAAAAATTGCCCCTAAAATCTCAACACCTAGTGTAAGAATTACAACATTAAGCGCCGCTCTAAAAACATCTCGCAACCCTTCATGAGCAATAAAATCCTTTGTGTTTAAACCTTCTTTAAATGAAGAACTACCTCTAAAAAAGAAAGCAAAGAAAGAGGTAAAAGTTAAGATACCAATTCCGCCTAATTGAATCAAAACTAAAATTATAGATTGTCCTACAATTGTAAAAGCAGAAGATGTGTCAACTACTGTTAAACCTGTAACACAAACTGCACTAGTTGACGTAAATAAAGCATTTGTAAACGAAATACCATTTGTTGTAGCACTAGGAAGCATCAACAAGAAAGCTCCCATTAAATCTAAAATTAAAAAACTCCCAACAAATACGATAGCAGGATTAAAGTAAATATCATAAATATGACGAACCAAAACTAAAAGTCTTAGTAAAAAATAGAAAATTAACCCACCTTCATAAATAGGTTTGACTTTTTGTAAAATATAGTCTGAGGAAAACTCTAAATTTAAAAAAGCAATAACTATCGAAGTTAGCATAATTCCGACAATTAATACCATATTAGCTAATGCAACTTTTTTATTGCTCTTATACTTAAAAGTAAAAAATTTAAATGCATTAAAAGCAAAAAGACCTATCGATAAAAAAATAAGTCCAATAACATGAGGCGAGTTATAATTTTCTTCAAAGTCATATCCAAAGTCAAAAACGATAAAGAGTAATACAATAGTATCGAAAAAGCGATATATATAATTGAGTAACGATTCTTTCTCCATTTTGGAATAAAATTACTTTTTTAAATCACGACGAATGCTTTCCATAAGAGCGCTTCCACCGTTGTTTAAAATTGCTTCGGCACAATTTTTTCCGAAGTTTTTATAAGAATCAAAAGTACAACTTTTTTTGATAGTGTGTTTTTCTTTTCCGTCTAAAGAGAATAAAACGCCTTCAAAATCAATTTTTTCAGATGTAAACGTTGCTAAAGCTCCAATTGGTGCTGTACAACCACCTTCTAGTGTTTTTAAGAATTCACGTTCAATGTGTGTGCAAATTTCGGTTTCGGCATGATTTAATTTCGCCAAAGCTTCTTTGCAAAAATGATCGTTTTCCATGGCAACTACAACCATTGCGCCTTGCGCTGGTGCAGGAATCATCCAACTTAAATCAATGTAATTTCCAGGTTTTAAATTAATGCGCTCTAATCCTGCTGCTGCAAAAATAGCACCATCCCAATCGTTTTCTTGTAGTTTTTGCATACGGGTATTAACGTTTCCACGTAAATCTACCACTTTGTGATTAGGGTATTTATTCAACCACTGCGCTTGTCTTCTTAAACTTCCTGTAGCAATTATTCCATCCGAATTTAAAAAATCTAAATTTCCTTTATGAACTAAAATATCTACTGTATTGGCACGTTCTAAAACGGCAGCTTGCATAATCCCAATAGGCAAAGCTGTTGGAACATCTTTCATAGAATGCACAGCAATATCTACCTGACCATTTATCATGGCAATATCTAAAGTCTTAGTGAAAATTCCAGTGATTCCTAATTCGTAAAGAGGTTTATCAAGAATAATGTCTCCTTGAGATTTTACAGCAACAATTTCTGTTTTGTAGCCTAAATTATTTAATTTTTTTTGTACTGTGTGTGCTTGCCAAAGGGCTAATTCACTATCACGAGTTCCTATTCGGATTATTTTGCTCATTATTTTGAAACTGTTTCTAGTTGGAAAATTTTTTCAATCCATTCAATGCTTTCATCCACCATAGTTTCATCATCTTTTAAATGATTAGCAAAATGATTCGTGATTTTTTGAATGAGTCGGGTAGTAATTAATTCGGCTTGTTCTTCGTCAAAATTTGCCAATTTTTTACGTTGAAAATTTAATTCTCCTTCTTTAATTGTATTCAGTTTTGCTTTTAAAGCATGTATGGTTGGTGCAAATTTACGTTGTTTGGTCCAAGCCATAAATTCGTCTTTAATTTCTTCAATAATGGCTTCGGCAGCTGGAATGTGTTTTTTTCTGTTCTCTAAAGTTTCATCTGTAATTTGCGAAAGTTCATCCATGTGAACTAAAGTAACACCTTCAATGTCCTTTACATTTTCGTTTACATTTTTCGGAATCGATAAATCTAAAATTAATAAAGGTTTTTTTAGATTTAAAATGGCTTTGTCAACTGTTGGGTTTTGAGCTCCAGTTGCCACAACCACTACATCAGCTTTTTGAAGTTCTATTTGTAAATCAGCATAATCTTTAACAATAACATTAAGCTTTCGTGCTAATCTTTCAGCTTTTTCTTTGGTTCTATTGATTAATGTAATTTGTTCGTGTTTGGTGTGTTTTACTAAATTTTCACAAGTGTTTCTTCCAATTTTCCCTGTTCCAAAAAGTAAAATATTTTTAGAAGCAATATCTTCTACATTTTTAAAAATGTACTGAACCGAAGCAAATGACACAGAAGTTGCACCAGATGAAATTTCGGTTTCGTTCTTAATTTTTTTACTTGCTTGAATTACGGCATTTACCAATCTTTCTAAGAATGCATTGGCTAATTCTAGTTCTTTACTTTTTACGAAAGCATTTTTTAACTGACTGATGATTTCAAAATCACCTAAGATTTGACTGTCTAAACCAGTACCAACACGAAACATGTGATTAATAGCTTCACTATTTTTGTAGACAAAAGCTACTTTTTGAAAATCTTCTACCGTTCCTTGACTGTTTTCGCAAAGTAATTTAATCAATTGAAAAGGGTGTTGAGCAAAACCATAAATTTCAGTTCTGTTACAGGTAGAGGTTACAATTAAACTATCAATACCTTCAGCCTTAGCTTGATGTAATAAGTTAGTTTTGGCTTGTTCATCCAAACTAAATTTTCCTCTCATTTCAGCATCTGCTTTCTTGTAACTTAAACCCACTGCATAGAAAGTAGGATGCTTTGCGAATGTATTGTTTTCCATATGGTGTACTCTTTCCTAAAAGTTTAACAAAATTATATTTTCCAATTTTATAAAAACAACGCTTGAAGGACTTTTTGTGTCGCTTAAAGATATTTTAGGCTAATATTATCTTTTTACTATTATTTCCATTAAATTTGTAATGTATTCAAGGCCTAACAATTAGTTTATATAGAATAATTCTAAATAATATTTTATTGTT
>CAZCIV010000063.1:0-11036 GCA_964498595.1 uncultured Flavobacterium sp. | reverse complement strand
TATTATAGCTGTGGTAAAATTATACTTTCATCAATTATTCCCCAAACAATAATTTTTATGTTAAAAAAAAAAACTTATATTTTAAAAAACTTACTCTTTTCTATACTTCTTAGTTTCTTCAAAAACATATTCTAAGATTTTAGCGTCTTGTTTAGTAAATTCAATATGACGGCGACTCATTACAATTTTAGCGGTTTCGAACGCTTTTTTAGTGATGTAAGTGGTAAATCCTGAAGCGCCTCCCCAAGAGAAACTCGGAACAAAATTTCTAGGGAATCCGCTTCCGAAAATATTAGCAGAAACACCCACAACTGTTCCTGTATTGAACATGGTATTAATACCACATTTACTGTGATCGCCCATCATTAATCCGCAAAATTGCAAACCTGTACGAGCAAAACCTTCCGTTTCATAACTCCACAAACGCACCTCTTCGTAGTTATTTTTTAAGTTGGAATTATTTGAATCAGCACCAATGTTACACCATTCACCTAAAACTGAATTTCCTAAAAACCCGTCATGACCTTTATTTGAATAACCAAATAAAACGGAATTATTCACTTCGCCACCAATACGGCAATGTGGCCCAACTGTTGTTGCTCCATACACTTTTGTTGCTAATTTTACTTGTGCTTCTTCGCACAAAGCAAAAGGCCCACGGATAACCGAACCTTCCATGATTTCCGCATTTTTTCCGATGTAAATTGGACCAGTTGAAGCGTTTAAAGTTACAAATTCTAATTTCGCTCCTTCTTCAATAAAAATATTTTCAGGCGCAATTACGTTAACGCTTTTTGGAATGGGTTGAGAAAATCTATCTTCAGTAAGTAAATCGAAATCTTCACGAATAGCTGCATCGTTCTTTGCAAAAATATCCCAAGTATTTTCAATACGTAAAACATCCCCTTCGTATTGAATTAATTCGTATTCGTCAAAATCGATATCTTCTTGTGTATCATTAGTATGAAAAGCTATGATTTCTTCTCCAAAAAGAATCGCTTCTTTTGGATTCAGATTTTGAACCATATCAATTAAAATCGGATTAGGCAAAAACGAAGCGTTAATCATGATGTTTTCTTCCATTTCTACCATTGGATATTTCTCCATCAAATATTCTTCGGTAAGCGTTGTGGTGGTATAACCCAAATATTTCTCCCATTTTTCACGAATCGTTAAAATCCCGATACGAATATCAGCTACAGGACGCGTAAAAGTAAATGGTAGTAAAGCATTGCGAACGGTTCCGTCAAAAAGTATATAGTTCATTATGTTGAATTGTTTAAATGATGAATTGTTTAAAAACAATACTCAAAAGTAGGAAGATTTAGGCAATAAAAAAAGCCTCACCTAAGTGAAGCTTTTCTCTATTTTGTAAAAGCGAATAATTATTTAGCTTTTTTAGCGTATTTGCTGTTGAATTTATCGATACGACCTGCAGTATCAATAAGTTTAGATTTACCAGTGTAAAAAGGGTGAGACGTTCTAGAAATCTCCATTTTGAAAACTGGATACTCAACACCTTCGTGAGTAATAGTTTCTTTAGTTTCTACTGTAGATTTAGTGATAAAAACATCCTCATTTGACATGTCTTTAAATGCAACTAATCTGTAATTTTCTGGGTGAATACCTTTTTTCATTTTGTAAATCTTTTATTAAGCGATTATAACTTGTTTCGCGGCTTTATTTCTATAAAGGTGTAAACAATTTATAACCTTTTGGTTTATAAACTTTTTATTTGAGAGTGCAAAATTACATTTAATTTTTAATTTACCAATGTTTCTGTAACTTTTTTTTATTTTTAAACTCTAATCTCACAACGATTAGAATTCTTATATTTGTAAATTAATTAAACCAGAACAAACTATGAACGAAATTATCAAAAAAAACGGAATCACCTTCGGTATTATCACTGGAGTTTTAAGTATCTTGATTACAACTTCAATTTACATTGTTGATTTATCATTAATGACAAAATGGTGGCTTGGTATACTAATTTTAGTGGTTTACATTATTATTGGTTGTGTATTATTAGTTAAAACCAAAAAAGATTTAGGCGGTTACATGAGTTTTAAAGAAGGTTTTACCACTTATTTTGTTTCTGCTCTTATAGGTATAGCAATTTCCGTTGTTTATAATATTTTACTTTTTAATGTTATTGATCCTGAAGCGGCAATTCGTTTAAAAGAATTAACTCTTGAATCAACTGTTCAAATGTTAGAGAAATTTGGAACCCCAACTTCTGCTATAAAAGAAACTGTTGATAAAATGAAAGATTACAACCAATTTTCTGCAATTGAGCAAGCCAAAGGAAGTATTTGGAGCATTGTAGGTGCTGCTATTTTTGGTGCCATTTTAGCTGCAATTTTCAAAAAAGACAAACCTGTATTCTAAATGAACTTATCCATAGTTATCCCATTATTAAACGAGCAAGAATCGTTACCTGAATTACACAATTGGATTGTGAAAGTGATGCAAGCGCACAACTATTCCTATGAAATCCTTTTTATTGATGATGGTAGTACTGATGAATCTTGGAATGTTATTCAAAAATTATCTGATCAAAATCCGAATGTAAAAGGAATCCGTTTTCTTAGAAATTACGGCAAATCACAAGCGTTACATGCCGGTTTTGCCAAAGCAAAAGGTGATGTTGTAATTACCATGGATGCCGATTTACAAGATAGTCCAGATGAAATTCCAGAATTATTCCGCTTAATTACAGAAGATAATTATGATTTGATTTCGGGATGGAAGAAAAAACGTTACGATTCAGTTGTAGCGAAAAATATTCCGTCAAAATTATTCAATTGGGCCGCTCGAAAAACTTCAGGCGTAAAATTAAATGATTTCAATTGTGGATTAAAAGCTTATAAAAATATTGTCATCAAAAACATTGAAGTTTCTGGTGAAATGCACCGATATATTCCCGTTTTAGCGAAAAATGCTGGATTTGGAAAAATCGGTGAAAAAGTCGTGATTCATCAAGCTAGAAAATACGGAAGTTCTAAATTTGGGATGAGCCGTTTTATCAATGGCTTCTTGGATTTAATTACCATTTGGTTTCTTTCAACCTTTGGTAAGCGACCAATGCACCTTTTCGGATTATTAGGTTCCATTATGTTTGTGATTGGATTTTTATTCGCTTTCTATTTAGGAATCGACAAATTATTCATCAACACTTCTGGAAGATTAATCACCGAAAGACCGCAATTTTATTTATCATTAACCGCAATGTTAATTGGAACACAATTATTCTTAGCCGGATTTTTAGGTGAAATCATCCTAAGAACCAAAAACAACGAAGAACGTTATAAGATTTCAGAAGTATTATAACTTGAGGTTGCAAATTGTGACCTCAAGTTTAATCACATTAAAAAAAATCATTATCAAGATTAAAAATGCATATCGAACAAAGTATTTTAAACAAAGTAAACGAGTGGTTAACCCCAACATTTGACGAAGCAACTCGAAACACTATCGAAGAAATGATGACTTCTTCTCCGAAAGAATTGGAAGAAAGTTTCTATAAAAATTTAGAGTTTGGAACAGGTGGAATGCGCGGTGTTATGGGCGTTGGAACTAATCGTATCAACAAATATACATTAGGTAAAAACACGCAAGGTTTATCGGATTATTTACACAAATCGTTTCCAAACGAACAACTAAAAGTAGCAATTGCTTACGATTGTCGTCATAATAGTAATATTTTGGCTAAAGTAGTTGCTGATGTTTTTTCGGCTAACGGAATTAAAGTGTATTTGTTTTCAGACATGCGCCCAACTCCTGAATTATCATTTGCTGTTCGTCATTTGAATTGCAATGCAGGAATTGTTTTAACCGCTTCTCACAATCCACCAGAATACAACGGATACAAAGTATATTGGCAAGATGGCGGTCAATTAGTACCACCACATGACGCTGAAATTATCAAAGTAATTGAAGATTTAAAATACAGCGACATCAAATTCGAAGCGAACAACGATTTAATCGAATATATTGATACTGAAGTTGACGAAGCTTTCGCAAAATCAACTGTTGAAAATGCAAGTTTCAATACTCCAACTGAAGCTAAAGCGAATTTAAAAATCGTTTATACTTCTTTACACGGAACTTCGATTAAAGCCATTCCAAATGTATTAACAAAAGCAGGTTATACCGATGTAAACATTGTTCCAGAACAAGCGGAACCAAATGGTGATTTCCCAACCGTAGTTTCTCCAAATCCAGAAGAACCAGAAGCGTTGTCGATGGCAATTGCATTGGCTGAAAAAATTGGTGCCGATATGGTAGTGGGAACCGATCCTGATTCTGACCGCCTAGGTGTTGCGGTTCGTGATTTGGATGGAAAAATCAAATTATTGAACGGAAACCAAACCATGGTTATCATGACCGCTTTCTTGTTAGAACAATGGAAACGCGCCAATAAATTCCAAGGAAATGAATTCATTGGTTCAACTATTGTTTCTACTCCAATGATGTTGGAATTAGCAGCCGCTTATGACGTAGAATGCAAAGTAGGATTAACAGGTTTCAAATGGATTGCAAAATTCATTAAAGATTTCCCAAATCAGAAATTTGTTGGAGGTGGTGAAGAAAGTTTTGGTTTTATGGTGGGTGATGCGGTTCGTGATAAAGATGCAGTTGCCGCTATCTTATTAGTGAGTGAAATTGCAGCACAAGCTAAGGCTTCAGGAAGTTCGTTATATCAAGAATTATTGAATTTATATATTGATTTTGGTTTCTATAAAGAACATTTGATTTCGATTACCAAAAAAGGAATTGAAGGTGCGAATGAAATTAAACAAATGATGGTTGACTTACGTGAAAATCCAATGAAGGAAATCAACGGACAACGTGTAATTTGTATCGAGGATTACCAAGCTTCTAAAGGAAAAGACTTCATGAACAATGAAGAATTTGAAATTCATATCCCAAAATCAAACGTATTGATTTACTATTTGGAAGATGGAAGTAAAATCTGTGCTCGACCAAGCGGAACCGAACCAAAAATTAAATTCTATTTCAGCGTAAATGGAGTTTTGGATTCGATTGAAAATGCTGAATCAGTAGAAAAAGAATTAGATAACAAAATTGCAGGAATTATTTCGGCAATGAAATTAAACTAAATGGACCAAAATTTAAAAAAAATAATTCCGTTTGCTTTGAAGTACAAAAAAGACATTGTAATGAATGTTTTTTATAATATTCTTTATGCCCTTTTTAGTACCTTATCTTTTATTGCACTGATTCCAATGCTCGATGTTTTGTTCAAAGACGCTGAAAAAATAGTTGAAGAACCAAAACTAACTTCTATTTGGGAAATAACAAGTTACGGAAATGATTATTTATATTTTTACATAACAAAACTCACAAACGAAAGTGGTGCACAATATGCTCTTTTGTTAGTAGTTTCTATTATTATTTCAACATTCTTATTAAAAAACATTTTTAATTATTTAGCTCTAAACCATTTGATGTTACTGAAAAATGGTGTTTTAAAAGACCTAAGAAACAAAATGTTTGATAAAATAATCAGCTTACCTATTTCCTATTATTCAGAGAAAAGAAAAGGTGATATGATGGCGAGAATGTTAGGAGATGTTAATGAAGTAAGAAATTCGTTTTTTAACATCCTGGAATTGGTAATTAAAGAGCCAATGACAATAGTATTTACAATTGGAGCCATGATTGTAATCAGTTTTAAATTGACTTTATTCGTATTTGTTTTCATACCTATTTCAGGTTTTATCATTTCTAAAATTGGAAAAAGTTTGAAAGCAAAATCTAAAAGAGCTCAAGATGAAAATGGTTATTTGATTTCGGTTGTAGAAGAAACACTTGGCGGATTAAAAGTAGTTAAAAGTTATAATGCAGAAGGCTCTTTTACTAACAAATTCAATAGTTCTATCCAAAGACTTTATAGACTAACTAACAGTATTGGGAGAAAAAACAACCTCTCTTCACCTATGAGTGAATTCATGGGCATCGTTGTAATTGCTATTTTACTTTGGTATGGAGGAAATATGGTTTTGGTAGAAACATTTGCCGATGGTTCTCCTCTACTTGAAGGTTCTAAATTTATAGCTTACATGGGATTAGCCTACAATATTCTAACTCCAGCAAAAGCAATTTCTAAAGCTTCCTATCAAGTAAAAAGTGGATTGGCTGCAGCCGAACGCGTTTTTGATGTTTTAGAAGTTGAAAACACCATTACTAATAAAGAAAATGCAGTAGTAAAAAATTCTTTTGAGGATTCTATCACAATAGAAAATATCAACTTTAAATACGAAGAAGAAAACGTATTGAAAAACTTCTCATTAGAAATTCCTAAAGGAAAAACAGTAGCATTAGTTGGGCAATCGGGTTCTGGAAAAAGTACTATTGCTAATTTATTAACGCGTTTTTACGATGTTCAAGAAGGTAACGTAAAAATCGACGGTATCAACATCAAAGACATGACGTTAGAATCGTTACGTCATTTAATTGGATTGGTTACTCAGGATTCGATTTTGTTTAATGATACGATTAAAAACAATATTCTATTAGGAAAGCAAGATGCAACCGATGAAGAAATCATAGCAGCTTTAAAAATAGCTAATGCTTACGAATTCGTAAAAGATTTACCTAACGGAATTGAAACCAATATTGGTGATGCTGGTGGCAAACTTTCAGGTGGACAAAAACAGCGATTATCAATCGCAAGAGCTGTTTTGAAAAATCCACCGATTATGATTTTAGATGAAGCCACTTCTGCTTTAGATACCGAAAGTGAAAAATTCGTTCAAGTAGCGTTAGAAAATATGATGCAAAACCGAACATCAATAGTAATTGCGCACCGATTATCTACGATTCAAAAAGCAGATAAAATTGTTGTAATGCAAAAAGGTGAAATCGTAGAACAAGGAACACATGACGAATTATTAGCTTTGAATGGAACGTATTCGAAGTTAGTGATGATGCAAAGTTTCGAGTAGATTAGCACGCGGATGAAACGGATGCTTCACAGCGCTGATTTATACTGATTTTTTACTTTGTGCAACTTTGTGCTTATCTTAGTGTAACTTTGTGCAACAATTTTGACTTTGAACTTGTAATTGAACTTGAAAAATGTACGTAAACCATCCCAATATCACTTTACCTGATGACAATGATACCATTGTTTGGAAGTATTTGGACTTGTCTAAGTTTTTAGACATGTTGTTGTCGCAACAGTTGTTTATGTCGCGTTCGGATAAGTTTGAAGATCAATACGAAGGTACATTTTCGGAACCTACTTTTGAAGAAATCAAAAAAATTGCCGCTAATAATCCAAAGTTTTTGGATTACTATAAATCTCATCGCGAAAAAGTAGTCATAAGTAGTTGGCACATTAACGAATACGAATCGTTTGCTATGTGGCAAATTTTTACTCAAAATACAGAAGGCTTGGCGATTCAAACTACAATAGGCAGACTTAAAGAAGCCTTACAACCAGAAAGACAAACCGAACAATATATTGGCGCTGTAAATTATATCGATTACAAAAAAGAGTTTATTCCGTTTGAAGATACGTTTTTCCCCTTTTTGTTTAAGCGTAAAAGTTTTCAATACGAAAGAGAAATTCGAATTATTTCTGACGTTTCAGCTAATGGCATAAAAATCGATAACGGCTTAAAAGTCGATGTTAATTTGAACCAATTAATCGAAAAAATCTACATTCATCCAAAAAGCGAAAACTGGTATAAAAAATTGGTTATCGAATTGGTTTCGAAATTAGGTTTTGATTTTGAAATTGAAAAATCGGATTTAGAAAGTGATATTTTGATTTAGAGTTGGAACGCGGATGAAACGGATGCTTTGCAGCACGGATTGAAGCGGATTTTTTTTAATTTATTGAATTAATTAGGAGTGTAAACTTCCACTTTCCACTCATCCGCTAACAAGTTTACGAAGTGATAATGTACTTTATCATTTTTATCGAAAGCACCGTTTTTGTTGATATCTTCAATACATCTAAAGTACAAACGATTTTGAGCTTCGATTACATTCCAATCGATTAACTCTTTAAAATCTTCTGATAGTTTGGTAAATTTTTCACCACTAATGGTACTCAAATACAACGAACGAATGTCATTTTGATTAATTTTTCCGTCTTTATTAGTATCGGAATCCACTAAAGTATAAACGATGATTTGCTTCTTGGTTTTAGCCGCTATTCCATCTAAAAATGTTGCGGTTTGAATTTGAATCTTCTTATTTGTTAATGGTTTTATAGTTGTAGAATCAATATGTTGAAAGTTCAAATTATCGAAATAACCTGTAATTTCAAATCGATTATAATTGGAAATAGCATAACTAACTTGATTGGTTTTACTGCTTCCGTAGACTTTACTATTCGAATCATACACACGAACATCTCCAACTGGATGAATCAAATACTTGGTTCCTTCCATCAATATTGGCAAATCTGCCACTTTGATAGACGACGTATCTTTAACTTCTGCTTCTACCTTAGTTTTTCCTTCTTCATAGATAACCTTTGGAGTTTCCGAATCTTTTTTACAACTCATTAAAGTTGCAACTAAGCTAAAAGTAAAAAGAATACGTTTCATTTGTTTAAATTTTATAGTCAAATATACTAAAATAAATATTGGCTTACAATCGGGCAACTAATTTGATATTGAAAACACGAGTCGTCATGTAATTTGGAATTCCGTATTGTGATTTTGTATATACATCTCGAACCCAAGTATTTGTAATAGCATTTTGATTGTTGAATAAATTGAAAATTTCCAAACCTAAAGAGAATTCATTAAAAGATTTTAACCATTTTTTAGTAGACTTAATTTCCTGATCTTTAAATACATAAGAAAATCCTACATCAGCTCTTCTGTAATCATTTAAACGCATTTGATAAGCATAGGAATCTTCAACATATGAAGGTGAACCTCCGGGCAATCCTGTATTATAAACCAAATTCAAATACAACTTAAGGTTTGGAATATTTGGCATATAATCTTGAAATAAAACTCCAAATTTAAGTCTTTGATCTGTTGGACGAGCAATAAAACCTTTTCCGTCTTGATTTTCTTCTGTTTTTAAGTACCCAAAACTAAACCAAGATTCAGTTCCTGGCACAAACTCACCATTCAATCGAGCATCAAATCCGTAAGCATATGCTTCTGCGTTGTTGTTAGCTCTGTATCTAATACGAACATTGTCAATTGTATAGGTATTTACATCCGTAATATTTTTATAATAAGCTTCTGAAACCAATTTAAAAGGGCGATTCCACATTTTAAAACTATAATCATTACTTAAAACGATATGAAATGATTGTTGGGCTTTTACATTTGTTTGAACTACCCCGTCATAATCTCGAAGTTCTCTGTAAAAAGGAGGCTGATGATACAAACCTCCTGATAATCGGAACAACATATCTTTACTCCAGTTAGGCTTAAAAGCAAATTGAGCTCTTGGAGAAAAAGTAAATTGGCTAGCTCCATCAGGTCGATTGTCAGCAGTAACTTGCCATTGATGAGAACGAATTCCCGCGTTTAACCAATATTCATGAGCTCCTAATTTTCCTCTATAATTCCATTGTAAATATCCAGACAATCGATTGATTTTAGTGTAATTAGTAGCTCTAATATTTTTATAAGGTGCTAATGGCCCATAATACGGATTATATGGTTGATTGTTTACATATTCTAATAAAGGATTTGGTAATGAAAAACCAGCAGAATCTACCACCTCCCACTCTACTAATCGATCTCTAATGTCCTCAATAGTAAATTTTGCACCCCATTCAATTTGGGATTTTTTATTAACTTCATGAAAACCTTTAACTTCTGTATTTACAATTAGCGCATCTAAATTATTACGAGCATGATTTAATTGAGAGCCCACGCCACGGGAAAAAACCACATCTCCAAACGTTTCTGAACCAATATTTGCATCAACCTCACCTAATCTGTATTGAGCCAAGATATCATAATATTCTTGCTCTTGTGTGTGATAACCTGAAAGTATAAATTTTAATTTATTTTTTTCGTTATATTGATAAACTGCTTTTCCGGCACCAAAAAAAGTTAGATACTTATCTTTTTCTTGACCTTCATAAAAAACTAATAAAGCAATTGGTTCATCGATAGTTCCAAAGTTGGTTTGACGAGTTAATGGCTGGTAATTATAGTTGTTTTGTGAAATGTTACCTAAAAAACTAAAATTCCATTTAGAGGAAGCATTAAAATTCAATAAAGACTGAACATCAAAAAAAGTAGGTCTAAAATTAGTTTGTGTTTCTTGGCTGTTAACTAACAAACTATTATCTCTGTAACGAACTCCAGTAATATTACTCCACTTTTGATTTTTAGAAACCCCTTCTACTGTAAGACTTCCCCCTAAAAAACTAGCTTCTAAACTAGCACCAAATTGTTTAGGATTTCGATACGTAATATCTAAAACAGATGATAATTTATCGCCATATTTAGCTTGAAAACCTCCTGCAGAAGCATCAACATTATATACCATATCAGTATTAGTAAAACTCAATCCTTCTTGTTGACCAGAACGAATTAAAAACGGACGATACACCTCAATTTCATTTACATAGACTAAGTTTTCGTCATAATTTCCACCACGAACTGCATACGAAGTACTCAATTCATTATTACTATTAAAACCTGGTAAGGACTTAACAATATTTTCAATTCCAGCATTAGCTCCAGGAATTTTTCTAATAATTATAGGATCAATTGTGGTTACTCCCTCAATTCTTTTTTTACTATTTCCAATAACAGTAACTTCACCAAATTCTTCTACTTTTGAGTTCATAACTGGGTTTAACTCAAAATCTTCATTGGATTTTAAATTAACAACAATTGTAATTTTCTTTAATGAAATGTGTGAAAAAGTAATTGTCACTTTTTTATTGGCATCTATTTCTAAAATATAAAAACCATTTTCATTAGAAATAGTTCCCTTGTCTCCTACTTTTACTGTTACATTTTCAACAGGATTATTAAATTCGTCTAAAATAACACCTTTTATACGGG
>CAZCIV010000062.1:0-11047 GCA_964498595.1 uncultured Flavobacterium sp. | reverse complement strand
CAATGAATTTAACAGATGATGGAATGGTAGGCCAACAAGTTTTTGCTGGTGAAGCTACTCGTTTAGCGTATATGACAGACGAGGCTAAAGAAGGAAGAGATGCGTTCTTAGAAAAACGTAAACCGAATTTTGAGAAGAAGTATTTACCTTAATTAGGTGATGGATGATGGGTAATTGGTGATGGGTAATTGGTGATGGGTAATTGGTGATGGGTGATTGGTAATTGGTAATGGGTTACTGTCATTCCGAGCTTGCTAGGAACCTCCTACGAAGTAGGCTAACCCTTGAGCGAAGCAAAAGCAATTGTCCTTGAACTTGTCCTTGAATTTGTCCTTGAACTTGAACTTAAATATTATAATTATTACATAATGAAAAATTATTTTTTAGCCTTATTTTTAGTTTGTGCCAGCTTTTTATTTTCCCAAGAGGAAACTAATAAACCAACAAAATTTCAAGCAGGAATTCACTATGTTGGAAATCTTCGAAATGAAAACATCATCAGTGACGGCTTTAATGGTGTTGTTGGAATTTCAGCTAATTACGCGGTGTATCAAAACGAAATAATTTCGGTTTTTGGCGGTTTGAATGTTGATTATCTTCAAACTAGAGATTACTTTTTACAGAACGATATCCTAATTTGGAATCCCAATGCGAGCATAGAAGTAGATGCCTTTAAAGGAAAATTAAAACCGTTCATTGGATTGGGTTATGCTTTCTTTTCAAATGATTTTAAGTATGTAACAGGTATTTTAGATCCGATGGATCCTGCTATCACAGTACGGGAGAAAAAATTAAGTTTTGATGGATTTACTATTAATCCCGGCTTAAAATACCATGTTTCCAACTTACTTTTTATAGAAGGGAGCTACAAATTTTTTGCTGTAAATTCAGATGATATTGCTGGAAATAATACTAATACGCATTTTATCAATTTGGGTCTTGGTTTTAAATTTTAAAATATGAACGAATTCACTAATAATCCTATCGACATAACCCAACTTCCAAAATTCGAAGAAGTGCAATTGAAAGGTTTAAATTCGAAGTATATTACGGTTTTGCTTTTTAATTTTTCATTGCTTTTAATTTTAATTATTGGAGGATTTTCAACCTTGTTTTATTTCAAGCAGGAAGCATTTTCAAATACAATTTGGATGACAATTGTGATAGGAATAATTTTATTTTTAGCAGGATTAGTAGTGTTTACGAAATTTAGTTTTAAGAAAAAAGGATATGCTTTTAGAGAACATGATGCTATTTATAAATCGGGATTAATTTCTGAAACTACAACGATTATTCCGTTTAATAGAGTGCAACATGTGGCTTTACATCAGGGATTTATATCAAGAAAATTAGGATTAGCTTCAATCGAATTATTTACAGCAGGAGGAAGTAGTTCTGATTTAGAAATTCCAGGGTTACTTTTAGCAGATGCGCAGCTTATTAAGAATTTGGTTTCCCAAAAAATCAATCCGCCGAAGCAAGACGAACCAATTGATGTAGTGCCAACAGAAACTCCATTAACTGAAGAACATGAATAAATCTGTTGATTTTTCTCAGCCGCAACGACAATCGCTTCCGGGGATTTTGGTCATGTTTGCCAATTCCTTGCAGAAGACCGTTCGTGCTTTGTGGCCGATGTTGTTGATTTGGATAGTCAAGTTTGATTCACTTAATAAATTGGTTTTCTTTGGAAGTGTAGCGGGTATTGTTTTGATAATTGCAATCATTTCGTATTTACAATATTTGTTTTTCACCTTTCATATTGACGAAGAAAATAGCGAATTTGTTATTCAAAAAGGAGTTTTAAACAAAACCAGAATTACCATTCAGTTACATAAAATTCAGCAAGTTAATATCAATCAAAGTTTGATTCAACGTTTGGTTGGCGTACATAAATTAGAAATTGATACTGCGGGAAGTGATAAAAAAGAAGCTTCAATTAGTGCCATTTCGCATGATTTAGCCACTATTTTAAAAGAACGATTAATCAATCATTCGCAATTAGAACTGACTGAGAATGCTGAAAAAAATATTGAAGAGATAACATCAACATCCTTTATAAAAATAGGATTACCTAGTTTGATAAAAATCGGATTTACTTCGAATTACATCAAAAGTTTTGCTTTGATTTTTCTGTTTTTTACCACGATTGTTGAAAATTTACAACAGCTAAATGCAGAAGTAATCGATGAAGATCAAGTAACTAATTATTTGGATACGTTACCGGTTTATACTTCTATTTTTATTGTAATAGGTTTCTTTATTACCTTGATTTTACTGGTGAATTTAGTTCGAACGATTCTCAAATATTTCGATTTCACTATTCAGAAAAGCAAACAAGCTATAATTCTATCATACGGATTACTTTCGACAAAAAATACGTTGTTGAATCCGAATAAAGTTCAGAAAATTAAAGTTACCCAAAACTACTTTCAAAAGAAGTTGGATGTGACCACAATTGGTATACATCAAGCCTCAAGTGATGTAGAAAAAGTTAAAGAAAAAGACCAAATAGAAGTTCCAGGTTGTACTGAAAACGAACGTGATGCTATTCTAAAATTGTTATTAGGGCAATTGCCTCAAAAAGGGACGATGTATTTGCCGAATTGGAGAAAATTAGCGGTCAATACCTTTTTCTTTTTACTAGTCCCAATAGTCATAACCTTATTCCTAAATCACAAAACGGAATTCGTAGCTTGGAACGATTGGTTCATGTATACGGCTATTTTTTCTGTTTTCGCTGGAGTGATGCTTTGGTTTTCCTTTAAAAATTACAAGCTTTTTGTTTCCAATAATTTCATCATCAAACAAAATGGCGCTTGGGACATCGATACGACCATTATAGAACCCTATAAAATTCAAGCTATCGAAACCCAACAATTCTTTTGGCAAAAAGCAACGAATATTGGTTCGGTTACGCTATCAACAGCAGGAGGAACCGTAAGTTTTACTACTGGAAATTTCACCGAAATCAAGCAATTAGTGAATTATTGGTTGTATGAAGTGGAAACTTGGGAAAAAGGTTGGATGTAGTGGTTGGGTGAAAAGTAAAAAGTTAAAAGTAAAAAGTAAAAAGGGATAAGGGATAAGGGATAAGGGATAAGGGAAAAGAGATAAGGGAAAAGAGATAGTATTGACTTAGTTTTGTCATTCCGAGCTTGCTAGGAATCTCCTACAAAGTAGGCTTACATTTGAGCGAAGCGAAAACCAACAAACTTGAAACTTTTAACTTGAAACAAAAATATTAAATATGAAACACTGGATTCAAGCCGCACGATTACGAACCTTACCACTTTCCGTTTCTGGAATTATTGTGGGAAGCGCTTATGCCTATTATCAAGGATTTTCCGATTGGAGAATTGTGGTTTTGGCGTTATTAACTACGTTAGGATTACAAGTGTTGTCTAATTATGCCAACGATTACGGTGATGGTGTGAAAGGAACAGATGCAAATAGAATAGGCGAAAAACGTTTAGTGGCTGCCGGAGTTATCACAGCCGAGCAAATGAAAAAAGCGGTAATTATCACTGCAGTTCTGACTTTCATAATTGCGTTGTTATTGATTTACGTGGCATTCGGAAAAGAGAATTTCGCTTTGAGTTTGATTTTTATCTTATTAGGAATCGGTTCCATCGGAGCAGCTATTAAATATACCGTTGGAAAAAGCGCTTATGGATATAGCGGTTTTGGAGATTTGTTTGTATTTATTTTCTTCGGATTGGTTTCGGTTGTTGGTTCTAACTTTTTATTCACTCATTTTATCGATTGGAAGTTGTTTTTACCCGCAACTGCCATCGGTTTATTAAGTGTAGCGGTGCTGAATTTAAATAATATGCGCGATATCGAGAATGATAAAATTGCTGGAAAGAATACGTTGGTAGTGAAAATGGGTTTAAAATGGGCAAAAAAATATCATGAAATTATTTTAGCAACAGGTATGTTGTCATTTATGGTGTTTTTAATGCTGATTAAATCTTCACTATTTCCTGTTTTATTAGTTAATATCCCGATAATTATGAACATGAACAAAGTGAATAAATCGGAAAAATACGAAGACTTCGACCCAGAACTAAAGAAAGTGGCTTTAAGTACATTTGCATTAAGTATATTATTTTGGTTAACTTTAGTGTTTTTAAACTAATCATTTTTTAATAAAAAATAAACTATGAAAATTACATTTTACGGACACGCTTGTATCGGAATTGAAGTAAATGAAGTTCACATTTTAGTTGACCCATTTATTTCCGGAAATCCAAAGGCTTCTCACATTGATATCAATACGTTGAAAGCCGATTATATATTGTTAACGCACGCGCATCAAGACCATATTTTAGATGTTGAGGCGATTGCTAAACGTACCGAAGCGGTAATTGTTTCTAATTACGAAATTGCCTCACATTACGGAAATAAAGGATTCAATTACCATCCCATGAATCACGGCGGAAGTTGGGATTTTGAATTCGGAACCGTGAAATATGTAATTGCACATCATACGTCATCTTTTCCTGATGGAAGCTATGGTGGACAACCTGGTGGATTTGTAATCGAAGGCGAACACAAAAATATCTACATCGCTGGTGACACTGCTTTAACTATGGACATGAAATTAATTCCAATGCGTACCAAGCTTGATTTAGCGATTTTACCAATTGGCGATAACTTCACTATGGACATTGAAGATGCTATTATTGCTTCTGATTTTGTGGAATGTGATAAAGTGTTAGGCTATCATTTTGATACGTTTGGTTACATAGAAATCAATCATGAAGAAGCCAAACGTAAATTTTTCGACAAAGGAAAAGACTTGATGTTATTAGAAATTGGAGCAAGTATTGAACTGTAAATTTGGAACAAAAATTGAATGGGTATTAAACACAATAGGCTAGCCTATGTTTTCTATGTAAAGTGTAACGCCTAAAAATAAACACCAAGTAGAACTATGATGCTATGTGGTTAAAAAATAAATTAAAATGAATAAAATAGTTTACTACTTATCCGCTGTATTGTTTTCAAGCTCAATTTATGCTCAAAGAGAAGGTTTTTGGGACAAAGAAAGAGCAACCACAAAAGAAATAACACTTTCAGCCGGAAAACGCGCTTTGATTAAAACCGAAGATTTACCTGTTGGAACCACCGAATTTGTATACCGAATCACCGTTTTAGACGAAAATCAGAAGTTGACTTCGAGTTTGGTTTCGGTATTGAAAGCGATTCCTGATCCTACGGGAATTAGCCAAGGAACGGCTGGTGCGATTCATTTAACATCGGCTATTTCGGGTGATGATAAATGTACGTTTGCTTTGTTTCAAGAAGCAAATGCAGCTAATTTATTCCTAAAAGAAGGTAAAACCGATAGAGCTTGTTGGGAACAAAAAGAGAAAGTAAACAAAGAGGCCAAGTTGATTTCGTCTTCTTCGTTATGTTTGACCAATTTACCTAATTTATGGTTCGGATTTGAAAGTCAAAATTGGGTCATGAATCAAAAAATTGTTTTAGAAGTGGTGCCTTGGGTCGATTATAAAGCGAGCAGAGGTTGGGATAAAACGACTAAAAATGAAATTTTAAACATGGCTAAAAAGCTTCCAGTTGTTTCAAAATTGACCAAAAAAGACGCGTTTTATGCTGCTTTTATTGAAAATATCAGTAAAAAGTACACGTATAGAGAATATGCTCAACTTTTAGCAGTAGAGAAAAACAGCGCTATTGAAAAACTTACAGAAGAAAGTTTAAAAGGAACGGGAGAAGTAAAAGCCTATTATGATATTATCCGAGAGAAATCAAACGCTGCTTTTCAAAAAGGAAATTATGAGGAAGCGATTTCGATTCTTTCCACCGAAATGTTTGCTAAGAATCGAGCGACTTATATTGATTATAGACTTTTAGGGGATTATTATTTGTATTCAAGACAGTTTACAAAAGCAGAAGAAATGTATACTAAAGGCATAAAATTGAATCCATCTGAAATTCATTTTCAGTTAAATTTGGCACACGTGTATTTGTTTACCAATAAGATTTCAGAAGCTAAAGATATTCATAAAAAATACGCTCATGAAAGCTTATCCAATGGGAAAACCTGGATAGCACAAACAAAATCAGATTTAAAAGAATTCGAAAAACATAGATTACCAAACGACAACTTCAAGAAAATCTTGAGAGTTTTAGAATAATATAGCAATAACAAGTTCAAGTGCAAAAATTAGCTTCAAGCTTTGAAATTTGTTCTTGAATTTGTCCTTGTACTTGAATATGAAAGCAACCTACAAAAAATACATTCTCAATTTCAAACGTCCAAGTGGCACTTCTCGTGGCGTAATGACGGTGAAAGAGACTTGGTTTTTAATATTGGAAGAAAAGGGTAAAATCGGGATAGGAGAGTGTGGTATTTTGCGAACCCTTTCCATTGATGACCGACCCGATTATGAGGAAAAATTACAATGGGTTTGCCAAAATATTCATTTAGGTAAAGATAAAATATGGGACGAATTAATCGAGTTTCCTTCGATTCAGTTTGGAGTGGAAATGGCGTTTTTGTCATTGCAATCTAAAACACCTTTCGATTTATTTTCCTCTGAATTTACTCTAGGCAAAAAGAATATGTTAATCAATGGTTTGGTTTGGATGGGCGAGGAGCACTTTATGAAAACCCAAATCGAAGAAAAATTAGCCCAAGGATTTTCGTGTATAAAACTGAAAATTGGAGCGATTGATTTCGAAAAAGAATTAGGATTATTGCGATTTATTCGTCAAAATTTTGATGCTAAAACCATTGAAATTCGAGTAGATGCGAACGGTGCTTTTGATTCAAAAGAAGCTTTAAGTAAATTAAATCAATTAGCTGAATTTGAATTACATAGTATTGAACAGCCAATTAAAGCGAATCAACTCCAAGAGATGAAGTTGCTTTGTCAACAAACACCTTTTCCAATCGCGTTAGACGAAGAGTTAATTGGTGTGTTTGGTGTTGAGAATAAACGAAAATTACTAGAAGAAATTCAGCCTCAATATATTATTTTAAAACCAAGTTTAGTTGGTGGTTTTAAAGGAACTTTAGAATGGATTTCGATAGCAGAAAGTTTAAATATCGGTTGGTGGATAACTTCGGCTTTGGAAAGTAACATCGGATTAAATGCGATTACTCAATTTACTTTTACTTTAAATAATCCCATGCCGCAAGGTCTAGGAACGGGTGGTTTGTATACGAATAACTTCGATTGTCCATTAGAAATTGATAACGGACATATCCAGTATAATATTACTAAGCAATGGGATGTTTCTAATTTAGGAATTTAGGTTACAGTTTAGAACAAGGATGATTTTATTTAAACGCAAAGAACGCTAAGTTTTTTCGCAAAGGTTGGTAAGGAGTTACTAGATTAGTAACTTGAATTTCTGAGAAAACGTATTACATTGATAGTGTAAAGTAGGATTGTACCCTTGAGGTCCCGATAGCTATTGGGATTAGGGGTGTTTCGGGTTTGTAATTGATTTTTGAACTTGAATTTGAACTTCCCCTTGAGTTGGCACGCGGATGATACGGGTCCGCCTAGGCGGAGCGCAGATAGTGACGGATTTTTTTGGAACACAGATTGCAGAAATTTAAGTAATTTTCAAAATTTAAATGCTTAGAAATCTTAGGAAATATATTGACTCGATTGTCGCCCTGAGCGAAGTCGAAGGCTAATGAAATGCTATTTAGATGTTGTATTTATTTTGTTTCAAGTTTCAAGTTTCAGGTTTTTGGAACACAGATTTAAGAAATTGAAATAATCTTCAAAATCTTACATGTACTCTATTCGACGAAATGTTTCACTAGTTATACTTATATGAATTATATGTTTTAATTTTATAAGTAAAGTACATTGCACTTGAATTTGCACTTGCCCTTGAACTTATTATCCGTTTAAAAGTATTATTTCCTAAATTTGCACAACTAAATCATTTATCAAATGTTTCGTTTAAAATTACCAACCGACCCAAGATGGGCCAACATAGCTGAAGGAAATTTAGAAGAAATTCTAACCGATCACGCTTGGTGTGAATTGAAAGCCTCTTCTAATGCTATTATGTTAATCAATATGTTGCCTGAGTTTACTGAAATTACTACCGAGTTGACTAAAATCGCGAAAGAAGAAATGGATCATTTTGAGCAAGTGCATGAAATCATCAAAGCACGAGGTTGGGTTTTAGGTCGCGAACGAAAAGACAGTTATGTAAACGATTTATTCAAATTCATGAAACCGGGAAATCGCAAGCATTTGATTGTGGAACGCATGTTATTTGCCGCGATGATTGAAGCCAGAAGTTGCGAACGTTTTAAAGTACTTTCGGATAATATCAAAGACGAAGAATTAGCTGTTTTTTATAGAGAATTAATGATTTCGGAAGCCAATCACTACACTTCATTTTTACAATTTGCTCACGAATTAGCGGAAGAAGGTTACGACGTTAAAAAACGTTGGGAAGAATGGTTAGAGTACGAAGCAAAAGTGATTGCAAGCTACGGGAAATCGGAGACGATTCATGGGTAATTATAATTTGGTTTCAAGTTTCAGGTTTCAAGTTTTTGGAACACAAATTTTAGAAATTGAAATAATTTTTAAAATTTAAATGCCCAGAAATCTTTAGAAATTCATTGACTCGATTGTCATCCTGAGCTTGTCGAAGGCTAATGAAAAACTAAAACACTAAAATTTCTTAGAAGGAATTGTCCCCTTGAGGGGACTTTAGGGGTGTTGAGTGTTTGTAGTTGATTTTTGAAATTGTCCTTGTTCTTGCCCTTGATTTTTATTTTGGAACACAGATTTAAGAAATAGAAGTAATCTTTAAAATCTTATATGAATTTGATTCAACGTAACGTTTACATGTTTTTCCTTACATGACTTATATGTTTAATTTTCTTTAGAACGTTGCACTTGAATTAGCCCGCTGATGAAACAGATTTGCTTGCGCAATACGCTGGTATTAGCGGATTTTTAAACCACATAGATTTTTTTACACCGTATTTCACCGAGTTTTTTTTGATATGGATTGTGTTGAGAGAATAAAACAGAGGGTTTACACTTTGATGTGAACGCTGATAACGATTATTTTACAGATAGTTACGGATTTATTATGAAAAGTTATAATGTTTAAAATTCTTGATAGGAATTGTCCCCTTGAGGGGACTTTAGGGGTGTTGCAGGTTTTTGTAGTTGATTTTTGCCCTTGACCTTGCTATTTTTTCTTCGCTTCAATCCATTTACTCATATATTTCGTGCTCTGTAGACTTTGATGTTGCAAGATTTGTCCGAAGAAGTTTTGGTTTCTGTGTGTTTTCAAATTTTCTTGAAGATTTGCTACTTGATTCATGAAATCACTTTCAAATAATTCTTTTTTGAAACGTTTTTCAATGATTTCATAACCGTTTTTTTGAGCGGTTTCCCAAAGCGATTTATCGTTATACAATTCTACTGCTTTCTCAATAAAATCATTTTCATCGGTAGAAATAAATCCGTTCCAATCTAAAACTCCATTCATTCCTTCGGCGCCCATTTTGGTCGTTACAGACGGTAATCCCAATTGCATGGCTTCAAATAATTTTCCTTTCAAGCCTGCTCCGTAGGGAATTGGCGCTAACAACACTTTTGCTTTTGAATAAACATCAACAACACTTTCAGCTCTCCCTTTGATTAAGAATCCTTCTTTTTCGTTATGCAATTGTTTGGCTTTTTCCGAAACATAAGCGCCGTACACGTGAAGTTCAGCTTCGGGAAGTTGTTTTTTGATGGATTTCCACTGTTTTTTTAATTGCAAAACGGTTTGCCAATTAGGTTCGTGCAAAAAGTTGCCGATGCTTACAAAATGGTTTCGTTTTTCAAAATTTGGAACATTCGGATTAATTTCTTCCGATAAAAAAGGCAAATAATGCAAAAGTGAAGCATCAATTTTAAACGTTTCAGTAGCCAACTGCATTTCGTATTCGGAAATCAACAACGTTAAATCACAGCGATAAATAGAAGCCATTTCACGTTTGAAAGTATCGGAAATATAATCGTCAAAAACCAATTCGCGATTTTGTTTGAAGGCTATTTCTCGTGCTTTTCTTAGGAAATGTAAATCTTCGGTATCTAAAATTCGTAAGGCATTTGGACAATGTTCTATGACGCGCCAACCGTATTGTTCTTCTATCATAAAACGGTCAAAGAGCACTACATTGGGATTTAATTCTTTGATGTGGGTGTCGAACGAACTGTCATTTAATTGAATTGCTTGTGTTTTAACTGAAATGGTACTTAAATCAAAAGAGAAATCTGATGGCATAGCCGAACACAAAAACGTGATGTCATAGTCTTGCTTTTGAAACAAGGCAATGAGTTGCAACATTCTGCTTCCTGCTGCTGTTGAATTGGGTTCTGGCCATACGGCTCCGATGATGACTAAGTGGTTCATGGGGCAAAGATAGTTATATAGTTTTTAGGTTTCAAGTTTCAAGTTTTTGGAACACAGATTTAAGAAATTGAAATCATCTTTAAAATTTAAATGCCCAGAAATCTTTATAAATTCATTGACTCGATTGTCAACCTGAGCGGAGTCGAAGGCTAATGAAAAACTATACACTAAAATTTCTTAGAAAGAATTGTCCCCTTGAGGTCCCGATAGGTATCGGGATTAGGGGTGTTACAGTTGTTATTTTACCGCAGATTAACAGATTTTAAATGATGTAGCGGTTGTGATTTTACACTGAGCTACACCGAGTTTTTTTTGAAGTGGATAGCGTTGAGAGAGCTACACAGAGCGTTTTACTTGTTTGAGTTTTCTAACCGCCCAGTTTGTCGTGCTGCTAAGCATCTCTATTGATTTTTGCCCTTGAACTTGCCCTTGATTTAGCACGCGGATGAAACGGGTCCGCCTAGGCGGAGCGCTGGTGTTGGCGGATTTTATAGGTACCTTTTGCCTTCGAGAGCCTCAGGCAACGGTTAGAGTAGTTCTTATGAAATGCTAATAAAATAAATATTCTTAGAAAGAATTGTCCCCTTGAGGTCCCGATAGGTATCGGGATTAGGGGTGT
>CAZCIV010000061.1:3444-11076 GCA_964498595.1 uncultured Flavobacterium sp. | reverse complement strand
ACCCGTAAGCTTATGTACAAGCCTCCCCGCTAAGGCGGGGAGCGAAACTTTCTTTAAATTTATTTATCTCAGTATGTTAAGATATTTGCAACGAAGTTGCAGTGAATAGTAAATAGTGATTAGTCAAAAACTAATTACCAATCACTAAGAGCTAATCACTAAAAACTTAAGGTGGTTATTGCGTCGGGGCTCACCTCTTCCCATTCCGAACAGAGAAGTTAAGCCCGACTGCGCAGATGGTACTGCAGTTATGTGGGAGAGTATGTCGCCGCCTTTCTTTTGAAAAGCCTGTCTATTTAGACAGGCTTTTTTGTTATGTATATATCGTTCCAAAGGGACTTTAAATATAAAAAACACCTCAATAAGGTTTACACTTCATGATGGAACTTTTAGTGTATATAGGAATTAGCTAGTTCGGCTAAAGCCTCCTAGCTTTAGAATTTTCTTAATGTGTGTTTTGTTACCATAACATCACTACGGGACTGGGAAAAGTATGAATCTCAACTGAAAACCAATTCTGCGTTAGGAATTACTTCGTCAGTTGCAAGCTCGGGTGGAGCAATTGTTTGAGCTCTTAATTGGTTGCCTTCGAGAACCTCAGGCAACCAATTAAAGCGAGTGCGGATAGCCAAACTCAATAATGCGGAGGAAAGTCCATAAAAAAATCCGACTCTTTCGATGTCGGATTTCGTATTTTATCTAAAAACTATTTTATTTCAATGTACTCGGACAAACATAAGCTGTTAATGGAACATCAGTAGTTCTGATGCCGGCCATTCCTTTTTCTATGTTAATCATGTTATGGTAGCCTCTAGCTTTTAAGATTGACGACATAATTACTGAACGATAACCACCTGCGCAATGAATGAAGAATTTTTCGTCTTTTGGCACTTCGGCTAATTGTTCGTTAACATAATCTAATGGGATGTTTTTAGCATTTACGACATGTTCAGCTGTAAATTCTCCTGGTTTTCTTGAGTCGATAATTGGAGCAGTTTCGTATTGTGCTGCGAAAACTTCAGGTGAAATGGATTCGATGCTATCGGTTTCGTAACCTGCGGCTTTCCATGCTTCAATTCCTCCTAATAAGAAGCCTAACGTATTATCAAATCCTACACGAGATAATCTTGTAATGGTTTCTACTTCTTTTCCTTCTGGCGTAATTAATAAAATAGGTTGTTTGGTATCTCTGATTAATGCTCCAACCCAAGGAGCAAATTGCCCATGTAATCCAATGAAAATAGATCCTGGTATATGTTCTTTTACGAAGTCATTCTCGTTTCGTACATCTAAAATTAAAGCATCTGTTTGATTCGCAACCGCTTCAAATTCTTTTGGATGTAAAGGCGTTTCTGCTTTTGACATTACGGCATCCAAACTTTCATAACCTTGAATATTCATCAATACATTTTGTGGAAAATAAGCAGGAGGAGGCGTTAATCCATCTAATAATTCTTTGATGAATTCTTCTTTAGTCATATCGGCTCTTAAAGCATAGTTGACTTTCTTTTGATTCCCTAAAGTATCAGTTGTTTCTTTGCTCATGTTTTTTCCACAAGCACTTCCAGCACCATGATTCGGATATACAATTAAATCATCACTCAGAGGCATAATTTTATTGCGTAACGAATCGAATAAATGACCCGCTAAAATTTCTTGTGTTAGATCTTCTACTAATTCTTGTGCTAAATCAGGTCGACCTACATCACCGATGAATAATGTGTCTCCCGTGATGATTCCGTGTTGTTTTCCAGTTTCATCAGTAACTAAATAACATGTACTTTCTAAAGTATGTCCTGGTGTGTGAATTGCTTTAATCGTAACATCACCTATTTTGAACTCTTGCCCATCTTTTGCAACAATACATTCAAAATTTGGTTTTGCAGTTGGACCATAAACAATAGAAGCTCCTGTTTTCTTAGCCAAATCTAAATGTCCTGAAACGAAATCTGCATGAAAATGCGTTTCAAAAATGTATTTGATTTTAGCGTTGTCTTTATTCGCTTTTTCGATATAAGGTTGAACTTCTCTCAATGGATCCACAATTGCAGCTTCTCCATTACTTTCAATGTAATACGCAGCGTGAGCAATGCATCCAGTATATATTTGTTCGATTTTCATAATATCTTATTTTTTACAAATTTACGTTCTAAAATTTATTTTTTCTGTACTCAAAGTTACATTTACATTTCTTTTAACAAGATAATTGCCGCCATGAGTAATACAAAGTAAGCAAAAATCTTCTTTAATTGGCTTTCATTCGTGTATTTTGTGAGGTACATTCCCACAAATATTCCAACAACTGAAATAGCTGAAAATGTTAATAAAAACAACCAATCGATTTTTAAATTTTGTACATCACCCATAAATCCAACTAATGAGTTCATGGCGATAATGAATAGGGAAGTCCCAACGGCTTTTCGCATTGGTAATTTGGCAAATAGTATCAATGACGGAATTATTAAAAATCCGCCACCAGCTCCAACCAATCCTATTATTATTCCAATAGTGAAGGTTTGAATTCCTATTAGAATTAGATTTCTTTTTTCTTCGTTATTGGAGTCTTGACTTTTCTTTTTTAATACTGAAAGTGCTCCGAAAATCATAATCACTGCAAAAAACAACATTAGAAACGTGTTTTTCGTGATGAGAATTGGTGATTCTATTATGACTTTAGGGATTTCGGGTACAATATATTTACGTGTTAAATAAACTGCTATAAAAGACGGAATGGCAAAAATGAATCCGTTTTTAATATCGATTAAGTTTTTTCTATAGTTTTGAATCGCGCCAAAAGTAGACGTTGTTCCAACAATAAATAGCGAATAAGCTGTTGCTGTCACAGGATTTATGCCCATTAAATAAACCAAAATCGGAACGGTTAAAATTGACCCACCTCCGCCTGTTAGTCCTAAAACTAATCCAATAAATAATGCGCCAACATAGCCTAAAATCTCCATTAGAATTGAAGGATTTCGATTTTATTTCGGTGTAATTTGATTTTGCCTTGCAATTCTAAGGCTTTTAATAATCGGGAAATTACAACTCTTGATGTATGCATTTCGTAAGCAATTTCTTGATGTGTATTTTTAATTTCGGTATCGCCAATTACTTTTGCCTTATCGGTTAAATATTTGTATAAGCGTTCGTCTAAATTCATGAAAGCCAAGGTGTCAATCGCTTCTAACATTTCGTTTAATCGGACATTGTAACTATCAAATACGAAGTTTCTCCATGTTTTGTATTTGGTCAACCATTCTTCCATTTTTTCAACAGGAATCATCAACATCGCTCCATCGGTTTCTGCTATAGCACGAATACGACTTTTAGATTGTCCCATACAACAAGTCAGCGTCATGGCACACGTATCACCACGTTCTAAAAAATATAATAAAAGTTCATCGCCATTTTCATCTTCTCTCAATATTTTAATAGCACCTGTTAATAAAAGTGGCATCGTTTTGATATAATCCCCAATTTCAATTAGGAAATCATCGGCTTTAAATTCCTTATAAATGGCTACTCTAGCAATCTCATCTAATAGTGCTTCTTCAAAAATATAGCTATAGGCTTGATCTAAAATATCTCTCATTTTTTTAGTTGTAATTATTAAATGAATTAATATTGTAAAGATAGCTTTTTATAGTGTATGATGTATGTAACAAAAGTTACCTAAAAGAATTTTAAGATAGATGTTAAAAAATAATAGTGTTGTGACTTATTGAAAAGAAAGATATTTACGCTGAAATATATTTGATGTTCTTGATTTTTGGCTGATTTTTAATGATATAATCATATAAAAAACAGTTAATATTAGTATAACTTAGTTAAATTACTATAAATTTGTTATCCTAAAAAAAATAAATAGGATGACATCAAATTCATACGTAAGCGGTCCTTCTTCAACACCTTTACTAGGAGAAACAATAGGACAAAACTTAAAAAAAACGGTTGAAAATTATCCGAATAATATTGCATTGGTTTCACTTCAACAAAATTATAAGGTTACCTATAAAGAGTTTTGGCAACAAACTACTCAATTAGCAAAATCGCTTTTAGCACTTGGTATACAATCTGGAGATAGAGTAGGAATTTGGTCACCAAATCGATTTGAATGGACATTATTACAATATGCAACAGCTAGAATAGGTGTTATTTTAGTGAATATAAATCCCGCTTATCGTTCCAATGAATTGATTTATGTGTTGAACCAATCGGGAACAAAGTTTTTAATTTCTGCATTACAGTTTAAAACGAGCGATTATAAAAAGATTGTCAAAAAATCGGAGAAATTTTGTAAGAAGTTAAAGCAAACTATGTATTTAGATCAAGATTGGGAACAATTAATGGCTTTATCATCTTCTGTTTCCGATGAGCATTTGGAAACTGTTGAAGCTAAAGTTCAGTTTGATGATCCGGTTAATATTCAATATACTTCAGGAACAACTGGTTTTCCAAAAGGCGTTACTTTGTCGCATCATAATATTTTAAATAACGGTTATTTCATTGGTAAACGATTGAATTATACCGAAAAAGATAAAGTATGTATTCCAGTGCCATTTTATCATTGCTTTGGAATGGTAATTGGAAATTTGGCTTGTACTACATCAGGCGCAACTATGGTAATTCCTGCGGAAAGTTTTGATCCTCAATTGACTTTAGAAGCAGTTGAAAAAGAACAATGTACTTCGCTTTACGGTGTACCAACCATGTTTATTGCCGAGTTGCAATTGCCAAATTTTGATTCATATGATTTAAAAAGCTTGCGAACAGGAGTAATGGCAGGCTCTCCTTGTCCTGTAGAAGTTATGAAACAAGTGCAATCTAAAATGTACATGAAAGAGGTTTCTATTTGTTATGGAATGACAGAAACATCTCCAGTGTCTACACAAACTTTAATAGGTGCACCATTAGAAAAACAAGTGAGTACTGTTGGTACCATTCAAGATCATTTGGAAATTAAAATTGTAAATCCTGATACTGGAGAAATTGTAGAACGAGGTCTTCCAGGAGAATTATGCACACGTGGTTACTCGGTGATGTTGAAATATTGGGAAAACCCAGAAGCGACACATTATGTTTTAGATGATGCAGGTTGGATGCACAGTGGCGATTTAGCAATTATGGACGAAGAAGGTTATATTAACATTGCTGGTCGTATAAAAGATGTAATTATTAGAGGCGGAGAAAATATTTCGCCAAGAGAAATAGAAGAGTTTTTATATACACATGATTTAATTGAAGATGTTCAAGTTATTGGTGTCCCAAGTGAAAAATTTGGTGAAGAAATAATGGCTTGGGTAAAATTAAAAACAAATGCAGAACTTTCTCAAGATGAATTATTACAGTTTTGTAAAGATCAAATTGCGCATTATAAAGTGCCGAAATTTTGGAAATTTGTAGATAGTTTTCCGATGACTATTACTGGAAAAATTAGAAAAGTTGAAATGCGCGAAATTTCAATAAAAGAACTTGGTTTAGAAGATTTATTGAAGATTAAAACAAGTTAAGAATGAATAAATATAATAGAAATAATTTTCATAAGTATACTTTTTGTGAGTTTACAGAAGTTGATTCTATGACCGTTTCTGAATTAAAATGGGATTACAAAAGTAAATCGGGTAGTGGATATTGTTTTACAAAAGAAGGTGTTTATCGTATTTCGAATCATTGGGGAAGAGCCGCGAATTGTAGGTGGCGATTGATTTCAAACACAAATTTAAACTCAAGTTCAAAAGTTAATAATAGTCAAAATCGAATAGGTTATGCTAATTGGACAGATTTTTATCCGAGTAACGAAACTGAAAATCTTTTTTATATTGAAGTAAATTTCGAAATCAAAAATGTAACGTTTCAACATAAATTCAATCCCAACTATGATGGAAAAGCAGTTTTAAGAAATGCTTCCGAAACGGCAAAAGTCATCCGACAAATAAAAGAAATTTTGGAATCGGAGACTTGGGCAAAATATTTGAATTTTGATGATTTGGAGCAACTTCGTAAAGAAATTATTTTACAATTAATTACAACCAATACTTCATTACAAATTTTAAAAAAAGAGTTGCTTAAATAAAATGAAAGACCAATTTTACACAATTAAAAAAGACATTCAATTTATCATTGACAATATTGCTATTAAGAATTATACTCAAGCTAGTATTAAATTAATTGAAGTAAGTGATACTTTAGACGAGATGATGGATGTTACAATTGATGAAGCTGTTTTGAGAGAAATTAGTAAACATCAAGTTTTGTTGGATCATTTACAAATTAAGCTGAGTAGAAATGAGTAAGTTTATTTTAATAAAAGCAAGCCGATTGATACTTTCAATCGGCTTGCTTTTTTGATTATAGATTATCTTTTTAGCGAAAAGTGAGACTTAAAGGTTTTTATTATATTATCTTCTTCATATTCAATTGTAAACCAATAATCAGAAGAAGGCATCATTTCACCGTTAAATGTCCCATCCCATCCCGGACTATTGCTTAAGGTGCTAATTTGTTTTATTAACTTGCCATATCGGTCAAAAATATAAAGTTTAGCTGTAGATTGATGCATACCAATAATATTCCAATAATCGTTTTGTCCGTCTCCATTTGGCGTAAAAAATTTCGGATAATCTATTATTGTAAATTGTTTGGTTACCGATGTACAATCATAAATGTCTAACAAAGTAATGGTATGATTTCCTGGGGACACTCCTGTAAATGTATTAGAGGACTGTGGAAAACCGTTATCCAATTGATATAAATGAAACCCATTGTCATTTATAGGTGTGATGGTTACGGTAGGATGAATAGCAAAAGCCTCACTGACTACATAACTAAAATCAAATGCAGGTTCAACAACAAATACAGTTGCATTTTCGTTTAGTGGAACACTACACATTGGAAGAGTTTGATAACTTATGCTTACCAAATTATAAACACTTGAATTTGTTAAAAAAGGAGTGTCTAATGTTGCATAACCATTAAGATCAAGTGGGATGAATTGATCAGGCCCACCATCAACATTATAAGTAACCATTGTATAAGGAGTGCCATGGAATGTTACAGTTCCATAGCTGTTCTTACAAGTTGTACTACCCGAAATATGAACACTAGGCACATCTTTAATATTAACTTCTACAGGCTTGATGTCCGTACAAATTCCATTATTACTTTGAATGTAGTAGGTACCGCTAACTGCAATGCTTGATGGATTTAATAACGGATTTGTTGCTGCTAAATCATACCAATAGGATAAGGTGCCACCTCCCGTACTTCCTGCTGTTATTACAGCTTGTGTGATATCAACCGTATTTCCACCACACACTGGTGTTGGATTCGTGATCACCAAATTTACAATATCAATAACAACACTTTGATTTTGAGTAGTAGTATTACCGCTAGCATCTACAAAAGTCCAAACTACGGTTGTAGAAGCCGTGATTGGGAATGTAGTTGTAGTAGTTGCGGTAAGCACTCCATCACAGTTATCCGTAGCAGTTGGAGCAGTTATTGAAGTTACCTGACATTGTGCATTCACATTAGGTAAAGTTGCTACATCGGCTACAGGTGCAGAGGTATCTTGTACTACAACACTTTGATTTTGAGTAGTAGTATTACCGCTAGCATCTACAAAAGTCCAAA
>CAZCIV010000061.1:0-3344 GCA_964498595.1 uncultured Flavobacterium sp. | reverse complement strand
GTTGGAGCAGTTATTGAAGTTACCTGACATTGTGCATTCACATTAGGTAAAGTTGTTACATCGGCTACAGGAGGAATTGTATCGCTAATTATAACTTGTTGGGTTTGCGATGCAGTATGCCCATTGGTATCTACATATTGCCATGTTATTGTATATGTTCCTTGCGATGTATAGGTTAAAGCATCTGTTGTAGTAGCCGTTACAATTTCACCCGTACACGGATTAGTTGCAGTTGGAAAAAGAGAGCTGGTTAGGGTTAAGGAACAAGATGCGATTAAAGCGGGCAAACTCACCACATCAGGTTCTGGGTTATTTGAACTTGCTACGGCAACTACATACGGCAAACTGGTTACCAATCCAGATGCACAAGGTAAATTTGATACTAAATCTACTGTAATACTGTCGCCATTGTTAAGCGAGTTATCAGTATAAGTATCAGAATTGGTTCCTACGTTTAGGCTGTTCTTTTTCCATTGATAAATAGGAGTAGTGCCACCATTTACGGGTATTGCTGTAAAAGTAACACTTGTCCCTGGGCAAATTTGGCCGCTTGGTGTAGCCACTATATTAACACTAGGAATAACCGTTGGATTTACGGTGATATTTTGAGCATTAGTAGCGATATTACCACAGCTATCCGAAGTGAGTAAGTAAAGGGTTTGTGCACCAGCGATAGGAAACGTAATAGTAGGATTCAATCCTGTTCCTATAGCAGGTGTTCCGGTAGCATTAAAACTCCATGTGTAAGCGTAAGGAGGAACACCATATTGTCCGCCATTGGTACTTACGGTCATACTTGAATTCTGACAAACAGTAGTGCTGCTTACGTTAATTCCTCCAGAACTAGTGGCAGGTGTTTCGGTGGTGCGTCCGTATACGGTAATAGTCAACGGACTTGCCGCTCCAATACAGGTAGAACTACAACCTGTTGCTCCCCAACAACTTCTATAAAAGCGAAGTACAAAAGGAATGGTTTGAGCAACACAATTAGGTGCAGGAAGGCAACTCTGTAAATCGGAAAAAATAGAGATATTGTTAGCTGCACAAGTACCGCCTCCAATACTATTACAAAACCAATAATATCCAACTGCTGCTGGACTCGAACAGGTATTAGTTGCTAAGCGCAAAGCACCATCTTGTAACCAGCAAGTAGTTCCATTGGCTACATACGAAAAAGAAAATGTAACATCCGTTAGGGTAGTAGCTGCGGGTTGAATAACCGACAAATTATAATCACATGAATTTGTAAAGTTACAACTAGCATTATATCTCGACCCTGTAATGGAAGCTTGTGCTAAAGTATTGCTTCCTGATACCAAAGGGTCAATTATCAATTCGTATTCATCAATCAAAGAGGCAATCCATGTGTAAGGTACTACAATACCCATTTTATTTTCTTTAATGGCATAAGAAGCATGTTGTAACATCGATTTATCGCCTCCTTTTGGATAAAGAATAGCAGGACTAACGGATATTAACTCGCTAGTGCTAGAAACCGATACGGTACCGTTTAGTTCTTTGTTTCCTGGAGCTTCTGTAAAATCCAATTGTAATGCGGTTTGATGTTGAAATTCGTCTTTAAAAATAAGTTCGTCAAAAGAGCCAAACTTATTTTTTTTCATTATAAAATTTGTTTTTATAGCGCCTCTAAGCACAATAAGTTCGGCATCGATACCATCAAAGATATTGTGAATGTACATTCCATCTTCTCCTATGGTATAGTGAGACCAGTTTGCCTTTGCTTGCATTTTTTCTACACCTTGATTGCGTGACCAAAGGGTCCAACTATTAAAATATACTTTCCCTTTTTGTGTTTTAATATAGGAGCGATTTTTAGCTACTTCAATACCTACAGGCTCTGGGTAAAAACTTGATTCATATAGGTTGGGTCCAATAGGTTTAATTCTAGAATCGATAGTAAGCCATTGACCGTCTTTTTTATAATGCAAATCGCCTAATGCTTTTTGAATGTAAAACAAAGAAGTATTTTGAAGGTCAACATAGTATTTTTCATCCTCTTTTCGCTTACTTATTACTTCAATACAATCAGAACAAGGAGCTTCATAGGAAAGCAAACCAAATTCAGGATGGGCATAATCTTTGGTAAGGTTGTGCTTTTTCCATTGTTCTATGTTGTTTTTTTTCGGATTAGAAAAGGAGGTTAAATTATACACTTTGGTATACGGAGCATTTCCATTCTTATCTTTTGACGTGTTTTGAGCGCTTAAAAAAGACGCAAACAGGAAACAGAAAACCAAATAATGAAATCGTAATTTACGAGTGCTTTTTCTTGAAAGTAAAGTTGTTGTACACATTCAAATAGGGATTAGAATTTCTTACATTAACAAAAATATACATTTTTTTGATTTTCAGTGTGTTTTGTGCTTTTTTTTCAGGTGCGTTTATTTTTATTCTTAATAAAATTTTCTAAAATTAGCGCTACTAAAAGAGGAGTAAGGACTTTTTTACTGTTAAGAAATAAGAAAGAAATAGAGGTAATTCACTAGGTAATATGGAGAAACAAATATTACTTGAGTTTGTGACCAATCTATTTTACTTCTAAGTAAGTTTTTATTCAGTGTTTTATTATAAGTCAAAATATAATTAGCCTTGTTGTCAAGTATAAAATCAAGATAGGCAAAGCCTTGATCAGCAACACAAATTTTTTATATTCTATGCTTATAAAATGATTATTTTCAGTATTAATTTTTGCTATCATAGTTGAATAAATCCATATCCAATTTATTGCCATATTTGCTTTTTAATTCAAATTCTTCTAAAGATTTATTGCAAAAAAGTCGGCTATAGGTTTGCTATTTAAAATTCTAACAATTTAGAGTTTTTATAACTCGGAAAGTAACTATTAATTTCACCTCTTTTTCAGTTAATACTCTCGTAATTTGAGAATTACTCTTATTACAAAAATTATACTCAAAAGTGGGGTTCTAGCTCGCTTTTCTAAATGATAAATCATTCAATATGGTACGTAAACTTTTACCAGGACGAGACAAATCCGTTTTATCTACGTTGCATATAACTTTAAATTATTTCCCGATACAATATCTTTTTTCTCTTTATTCATAAGGGTTTAAAAGGGTAGAGGTGTACTCGGGGTGTTAAGAAAATTAATTATTAGAGGGAAAAATTATTTTTTATGATTTCTTCAAAATCCTCTTTTATAAACTCCCAATATTTTCCTTTATAGCAAATTGGGTCAAAATCATCATCAGCTTGTTCAAAAGAAATAAAGTTTTGAATAATTAAATCTTTATCATGTGTATAAGGATATCTTTCTTCATGTATTTCCCAACAAATATAGTAATTAATAATATATTATATTATAC
>CAZCIV010000060.1:0-11149 GCA_964498595.1 uncultured Flavobacterium sp. | reverse complement strand
ACTTCTTCATTAGTGAAACGAATAACTTTAAAACCAATTTCATTTAGTATTTGAGTACGCAATTCATCAGCTTCTTTTTGTTCTAAAGTATTGTGATAACCACCGTCAACTTCAATTATTAGATTTTTTTCTAAACAAACAAAGTCAGCAATAAAAATATCTATAATATGCTGTCTTCTGAATTTATACTTTAGATTTTTATTTCTTAAAAATTCCCAAAGAATATTTTCTGCTTGGGTGGTATTTTTTTTATTATCTTTTTTAAGATTTTTTAAAAGCGCATAAGTTGAAGGACGGGCTGTTTGGTATTTTTGTATTATACGTTCCGTTTCCCCTCTTTTGGAGGGGTTAGAGGAGGCCTTTCCCCAAAGTTTAGAGCGTTGTTCTACACCAAAACGATGCTGCTCATCTATAATTGCTAAACCTAAATTATGAAATTGTACTTTGTCTTCTAATAGCGCATGAGTTCCAATTAAAATATCTAAACTTCCATTTTCGAGTTCTTCGTGGATAATTTTTCTATCTGAAGTTTTAGTTGAACCCGTTAGTATTTTTATATTGATATTCAGTTCTTTTGCTAATTCAGTAATTCCGTTAAAATGTTGGTTGGCTAAAATTTCGGTTGGTGCCATTAAGCAACTTTGAAAGCCATTATCTTTCGCCAAAAGCATGCACATTAAAGCTACAATCGTTTTTCCAGAACCTACGTCGCCTTGCAGTAAACGATTCATTTGGGCGTTGCTTCCTAAATCGTTTCGGATTTCTTTTAGTACTCGTTTTTGAGCATTCGTTAAATCGAAAGGTAAATGATTTTTATAGAAATTATTGAAGTTTTTACCCACTTTTTCAAACGGCATTCCTTTGATTTTATGTTTACGAATCAGATTCTTCGTAATCAATTGCAATTGAATGAAAAACAACTCTTCAAACTTCAATCGGAATTGCGCTTTTGCCAATAAATCTTGGCTTTTTGGAAAATGAACATTGAATAAAGCCGCATTTTTTGGAATCAATTTTAATTCTTCTAAAAGGTAATTAGGTAAGTTTTCTGAAAACAAAGCTTGTGTTTCCACAAACAATTGTTGCATCATTTTATTGATGACTTTATTTGAAATTCCTTTATTGGCTAATTTTTCGGTACTTGGATAAACCGGTTGCATTGCCGAACGAAGACTGGCTTTGTGTTCTTCCAACAATTCCATTTCAGGATGCGCCATGTTGTATGTGGCTCCAAATTGGGTAACTTTTCCAAAAATCACGTACGAAACATTAATTTTCAAACTCTCTCGAATCCATTTTTGTCCCTGAAACCAAACCAGTTCCATTTGACCAGTATCGTCTACAAAAGTGGCAACTAATCTCGATTTTCCTTTGCCTTGTTCAACGGTTTTGATGTTGATGATTTTTCCAACAATTTGAACTTCTGAATTACTGTTTTGCAGTTCGTTAATTCTGTAATATCGAGTTCTATCAATATAACGATTTGGGAATAAATTCAGTAAATCGGCATATTTATGAATGCCCAACTCCTTGCGCAATAAATCACCACGTTGTGGACCAACGCCTTTGAGATATTCTATGGGAGTTTCGAGTAAATTCATTTATTATTATTTATCGTAGTGACAAGTCGCGACTTGTCTGTACTTATATGTGGATTCAAAAGCGAAGATAGTTTATAATTTGTTAATTTAGAAATGAGAGAAATTGAAAATGTTTATATTCGTACAATAATAAAATCCATCAAGATGTTTCGTATTCTTTTAGCATTGTTATTAATTAATCTATCTTTTGCACAACAAACTGATAAAGTTGATTTTATCAAATGTGATGCTTTGGTTGCTCCAAATCATTCTGAAAAATCAATTTCTGGAACGATTACTTATGAATTTAAAGTAAAAAAAGCTATCGATACGATTAAAATTGATGCCATCAATATGGAATTTTCAGAAGTTGCAATCAATGGGAAATCTGTTAAATTTAAGAATTCAGGAAAAACATTGGATCTGTTTGAAGGATTTAAAAAAGGAAAAAACAAACTAACATTCAGCTATTCCGCAAAACCCAAACAAACACTCTATTTTACAGGAGAAGGTGGAAATCTTCAAATTTGGACACAAGGTCAAGGACGTTACACGAGTCACTGGTTGCCGAGCTTTGATGATGTAAATGAAAAAGTGATTTTTAATTTGAATGTTTCATTTGAACCAAACTTAACTGTAATTTCCAATGGTATTCATCAATCAACAGTAGTTTATCCGCCACTTTCAAGTCAAAATAATATTTGGAATTTTAGAATGAAGAAACCCATGTCATCTTATTTGGTAATGTTAGCTATTGGAAATTTTGCAAAACAAACTTCAACCACTAAATCTGGAACACCTTTAGAATTTTATTTAGAAAAAAATGATATTTCGAAATTTGAACCTACGTATCGCTATTCTAAAGAACTATTCGATTATTTGGAACAAGCAATAGGCGTGAAGTATCCTTGGGGCATTTATAGACAAGTTCCAGTTCGTGATTTTTTGTATGCTGGAATGGAGAATACGACTTCTACGATTTTCGCTCAAGATTTTGTGGTGGATTCCATAGGGTTTTATGATCGAAATTATATAAATGTTAATGCACACGAACTAGCGCATCAATGGTTTGGGGATTTAATTACAGCGCAATCGGGAAAACATCATTGGTTGCAGGAAGGTTTTGCGACTTATTATGCGTTATTAGCAGAACGTCATTTGTTTGGTGATGATTATTTCTATGAGGAACTAAACGATTACGCCGAACAATTAAAACGTGCTTCTAAAACCGATACGATTCCCGTAATGAATGAAAAGGCGAGTTCGTTGTCGTTTTACAAAAAAGGTGCTTGGGCATTGCATGTGATGCGTGAAGATATTGGTGCAAAGAACTTTCAAAAAGCGGTAGTGAAATATTTAAAGAAATACCAATATAAAAACGTGAATACCGATGATTTCTTGAAAATTGTGAAAGATGTTTCAGGGTATGATGTGGAGAATTTTAAAAAGGTTTGGTTAGAAAAAGCTGGATTTGAAATGGAAATTGCTCAAAAATATCTTTCTAAAAATAAGTTTATTCAAGACTATTTTGCTCTAAAGAAAAGTAAAAAATCATTGGGTGAATTAACAAAAATTTTAAAATCAGATGCCTACTACCCAATTAAACAATATATTGTTTATCAAATAAGAAACGTTCCTTTCGAAGAACGAAAAGTCATTTTAGAAACTGCTTTAGCAACTAATGATATTTTAGTACGAAGAGCAGTGGCAGAATCAACTCCTGTTATTCCTGAAGCCTTTAAATCGCAATATGAAACTTTATTGAATGATAATTCATATCAAACAAAAGAAATTGCTTTAGTGAATTTATGTACAAACTTTCCAGATGACCGTTTGCGTTATTTAGAACAAACAAAAGAGATTGTTGGGAACAATGATAAAAGTTTCCGTCTAACTTGGCTAGCTTTGGCTATGCAAACAACTGGCTTTTCAGAATCAACCAACACTATTTTTTATAATGAATTAGTAAATTTTGCTTCAAATAAATTTGAAAGTTCCGTTAGACAAAATGCCTTAGAGTTGTTATTACAAATGAATCCAAATGATGAAAAAGTAATTGAATTATTGTTTAAAGCAACGTTGCATTACAAGTGGCAATTTACCAAGTTTGGAAGAGATAATGTTCGCATATTACTCAAAAAACCAGAATACAGAACAATAGTAGAAAAATTAGCGACAGCTTCGAATGATTCTATGAAAGAATTGTATTTGAAATTTTTGAATGAGAAATAAAATAAACCTGACAGGTTTCAAAAATCTGTCAGGTTTTATTTTTAAAAAACTCTTTTCAATTCTTCTTTCAAATAACTAATAGCAATTGTACTTGGAGCTTCAGTTTCTGTCATTTCTAGCATTACAGCTTCTCTGAGTTTATCAGCATTTGCTATGTCTTCTCGAGCGGCATTTTTACGAATAATTTGTACCGTGCTGTTTTTAGCTTTCAACACAATGTCCCAAGTTTCTGCAGTTAAATATATTTGTTGGGTTAGATTGTGTTCGTATTCCGTTTGAACATGATGTACTAATAAAGTTGCGTAATCCTCTTTTGTTTGGCTAATTGGAGCCACACGAAGTAATAATTGCGCTGGATTGATTCGTTCTAAAAATAAAACCATACGCTCATACGCTTGCAAACGAATTGGTAACGCTTGTTTTTGATTTTCTCTTAGTAATTCAAATTTGCGTTTACTTTCTTCGCTGTTGTAGAATTTTTGCATCATTACAAAAGCTACACCACCCGTAATTAAAGCTGGTAAAGTATAAGCTGCAATTTCTAATAATTTATCTTCGATAGTCATTTTTAATTGATTTAAATAGGTCGCAAATTAAGATTAAAATTATTAAAATTCAAATAGATTTTCTTTTGTTGGTATTATCTTAAAAAGAGTTGATAACTTCTTTTGTATTAACACTAATCAAAGTGTATTTTTGTAAATTAGTTAAAAGTTATCGAATCCTATGAATGAAATGCAGCGATATATTAGTCAATTGAATGAAGCACAACAACTTCCGGTTTTACAAAAAGACGGACCTATGATTGTGATTGCAGGTGCGGGTTCTGGAAAAACCCGTGTGCTAACCGTTCGTATTGCTAACTTGATGAGTCAAGGTGTTGATGCATTTAATATTTTGGCCTTAACGTTTACCAATAAGGCTGCACGTGAAATGAAAAAACGTATTGCCGATATTGTTGGAAATAATGAAGCCAAAAACCTTTGGATGGGAACTTTTCACTCCGTTTTTGCCAAAATTTTACGTATTGAAGCTGAAAAGTTAGGTTACCCTTCTAATTTTACTATTTACGATACACAAGATTCGGTGCGATTGATAGGTGCGATTATCAAAGAAATGCAATTGGATAAGGATATTTACAAACCTAAGCAAATCTTAGGCAGAATTTCATCTTATAAAAACTCATTAATCACTGTAAAAGCTTATTTCAATAATCCCGAATTACAAGAAGCCGATGCGATGAGCAAAAAACCACGTATGGGTGAGATTTATCAACAATACGTAGAACGTTGTTTTAAATCGGGTGCGATGGATTTTGATGATTTGTTGTTGAAAACCAATGAGTTATTGAATCGTTTTCCAGATGTGTTAGCGAAATATCAAGATAGATTTAGATATATTTTAGTAGATGAGTACCAAGATACGAATCATTCACAATATTTGATTGTTCGTGCATTGTCGGACAGATTTCAAAACATTTGTGTGGTGGGTGATGATGCGCAAAGTATTTATGCTTTCCGTGGTGCAAACATCAACAATATTTTAAATTTCCAGAAAGATTACGAGAATGTTCAAATGTATCGTTTGGAGCAAAATTATCGCTCTAGTCGCAATATTGTAGAAGCAGCGAATAATGTAATCGACAAAAATAAAACTAAACTAGATAAGGTGGTTTGGACCGCCAATGAGCACGGACCCAAGATTAAAGTCCACCGAAGTTTAACTGATGGTGAAGAAGGACGTTTTGTGGCTTCTACTATTTTCGAACAAAAGATGCAGCACCAAATGCATAACGGACAGTTTGCAATTTTGTATCGTACCAATGCGCAATCCCGTGCCATGGAAGACGCTTTGCGTAAACGCGATATCCCTTACCGAATTTATGGCGGTTTATCTTTCTATCAGCGTAAAGAAATCAAGGATGTTTTGGCGTATTTGCGTTTAGTAATTAATCCAAAAGACGAAGAAGCTTTGGTGCGAGTGATCAATTACCCAGCTCGAGGCATTGGAGATTCTACAGTAGAGAAATTAACGGTGGCAGCTAATCATTACAAGCGTTCTATTTTTGAAGTGATGGAGCACATTGATAAAATCGATTTGAAACTGAATTCGGGAACAAAAGCGAAGTTGAATGATTTTGTGACGATGATTAAAAGTTTTCAAGTCATTAATGAAAATCAAGATGCGTTTTTCTTAACCGATCATGTTACGAAGAAGACTGGATTAGTTCAAGAACTCAAAAAAGACGGAACTCCGGAAGGAATTGCGAAAATTGAAAATATTGAAGAATTATTAAACGGTATTAAAGATTTCACTGAAGGACAAAAAGAAATCGATGGAGCAAGAGGTGCGTTAGCCGAATTTTTAGAAGACGTAGCGTTAGCAACCGATTTAGACAAAGACACTGGAGATGACGATAGAGTAGCTTTAATGACGATTCACTTGGCAAAAGGATTAGAGTTTCCGCACGTGTTTATTGTAGGATTAGAAGAAGACTTGTTTCCAAGTGCCATGAGTTTGAATACAAGAAGTGAATTAGAAGAAGAACGTCGTTTATTTTACGTGGCTTTAACGCGTGCCGAGCATCAAGCGTATTTGACGTATGCACAATCGCGATACCGCTGGGGAAAATTAGTTGATAGCGAACCATCGCGTTTTATTGAAGAAATTGATGACCAATATTTAGAATATTTGAATCCGGTAGACACGGGTTATCGTTATAAACCGGTTATGGATATTGATGTTTTTGGCGATATTGATAAATCGAAATTACGTTTATCTAAACCAGCTGCTGGAACACCACCAAAATATTTGACACAAGACCAACCAAGTCCAACTGCAAATATTAGACGATTAAAACCTGTTTCAAATAATTCAGGAGGTTCTAATGCAGTAGATGCTAATTTAGCCGTTGGAAACATCGTAATGCACGAACGTTTTGGAAAAGGTCAAATTGTAAACATAGAAGGAGTAGGAGCTGATAAAAAAGCAGAAATTCGCTTTGATGTGGGTGGATTAAAGAAGTTGTTGTTGCGTTTTGCTAAGTTGGAGGTAATCGGATAGACGTTTTAAGTTTTTAGATTAGCTTAAATTTGAAACAAAATTAACTTAAAACAAAAATGATGTCAGAAATTATAAAAATATACGAAGACAAACCTAGCGAAGCAGCTATTAAAAAGGTAGTTGAGGTTTTGAAAAACGGAGGTTTAGTAATTTATCCAACGGATACCGTTTATGGTTTAGGTTGTGATATTACCAATTCTCGTGCCTTGGAAAAAATTGCCAAAATAAAAGGAATTAAGTTAGAAAAAGCTAATTTTTCCTTTGTTTGTTCCGATTTGAGTAATCTTTCTGATTATGTGAAACAAATTGACACATCGACTTTTAAAATCTTAAAACGAGCTTTACCCGGACCTTACACGTTTATTTTACCAGGAAATAACGATTTACCAAAAGAATTCAGAAAGAAGAAAACCGTTGGAATACGTGTTCCTCATAACAATATTGCGCTTCAGATTGTGGAAATGTTAGGAAATCCTATTGTTTCAACATCCATTCATGATGAAGATGAGGTAATTGAATATTCAACCGACCCAGAATTGATTTTTGAAAAATGGCAAAATAAAGTAGATTTGGTTATTGATGGCGGTTACGGAGATAATGTTGCTTCAACAATTATAGATTTAACAGGCTATGAACCAGAAGTCATTCGTGAAGGAAAAGGAAGTTTGGATATATTATAAAATAAAAACGCCTCAATCACTTGAGGCGTTTTTTATATTTCAAGGGTAAATTATTTTCCTTCTAAATTCTTCATTTCCTTTTCTAACATATCGTAGAATTGGTCAATTTTTGGCATGATTATAATGCGAGTTCTTCTGTTTTTAGCTCTATTTGCTGGTGAATCGTTTTCCACTAAAGGAATATAAGAACTTCTTCCTGCAGGAATTAATTGTTTTGGACTTACGCCTAATTCTTTATGTAAAACTCTTACGATTGAAGTCGCTCTTTTTACCGATAAATCCCAGTTGTCTAATAAAACAGCATTTTTAATTGGCACATTATCAGTGTGACCTTCAACCATACATTCGAAGTCTGGTTTGCTGTTGATTACTTTAGCCACTTTGGCTAAAACACCTTTTGCTTTATCACTTACTTCGTAACTTCCTGATTTGAATAATAAATTGTCAGCAATCGAAATCATCACAACTCCCTTTTCAACATTGATGTTAATGTCTGGATCGTCGATTCCAACTTCACGTTTTAAACTTGTAACTAAAGCCAATGTAACACTGTCTTTTTTAGTTAAAGCGTCTTGTAAGCGCGATATTTTTAAATCTTTTTCTTTTAAACTTTCTAATGATTTTTCAAGATTTTCAGCACCTTTAGTTGTTAATGTGGTTAAATTACCAACATTATTAATCAAGTCAGAATTGTTCTTTTTAAGAAAATCCACTTGTTGAGCTAAAGCTTCTCTTTCAGTCAAACACGTATTTAATTTTACGGTTGCTGTGTTTAATAAATCTTGAATTTCTTTGTTTTTAGCTTCTAATTCGGTGTATTTCTTTTTTGAAACACAAGAACTTAATGAAATAGCAGCTACTGTGGCGAATAACATTACTCTTCTCATACGATACTTATTTTTTTACAAAATTAAATGGAAATTGTTAAAAAATTGCTTTTTTAAACCTAAACTATTGTTAAAAAAGGTCAGCAAAGACCTTGCCATTCTTGATAAAATAACTAAATACGATGCTATTTGTTTTATAGTAATTTGATTTTTGAATTGCCTCTCTTTTTTTATAAAACTGATTTGCAAGATGATAATAATAAAAATGAGCCCTTAAAATTGCCCAACAATGTTTAAATTTTCCTTTCAAAATAAATTGAATTCCCGCCAATCCATCTAAACACAAGCGCATAAAAATGATTGGGAACAATTGATTTTTCGGTAAATTCTTAGTCAACATCAATAACGAATTTCTGAAATTCAAAAAGGTTTTTCTCGGATTTCCTTCGTTTAAAGTCGCACCACCAACGTGATATACAATTGATTTTGAAGTGTATTTTGTTTTATGGCCTAAATTAAAAGCTCTCCAACACAAATCAATTTCCTCTTGATGCGCAAAAAAATCATCATCAAAACCGTTTAATTTGCGATACACTTCTTTACGAATAAAGAAACAAGCACCTGTTGCCCAAAAAATTTCGATTTCATCATTATATTGCTGCTTATCTTCTTCAACAGTATCAAAAATTCGTCCACGACAAAATGGATAACCAAACTTATCTATAAAACCTCCAGCTCCACCGGCGTATTCAAAATGAGTTTTCTTTTTGAAATCTAATAACTTAGGTTGTATGATTGCAGTTTCAGGTTGCGTTTCAAATATATTTAAAATAGGGGTTAACCAATTTTCGGTTACTTCAATATCGGAATTTACTAAAGCGTAGTATTCTTCTTCAACAAATTTCAATGCTTCATTATACCCTTTTGCAAAACCAAAATTACCTGTATTTTGAATAATTTTTACTGAAGGGAATTGGTTTTGAATCACTTCAATGGAATCGTCTGTCGAAGCATTATCAGCAACATAAATTGTAGCTTCATCTGAAAATGCAATTACAGAAGGCAAAAATTGCTCTAATAATTTGGCTCCGTTCCAATTTAATATGACTACTGCTATTTTTTTCAAGTGATTATTGATTTAGTAATTGTTGAAATTTTATTTTTTTGTTATTTCGTTCAAAAGAATAGGTGTTTGAAATTTCGTCTGCCCAATTTAATACATCTATTGCTTTTGTTATATAGATTTTGGAGGTATTCATTTGAGCTAACAAATCAGCTAATTTTTCCAAGTTTTTTTCGTTAAATTTAAAATTTGAAAGATATTTTTTCATTTCATCATTTGAGAGAGAAATAAATAAAGGTAAATCAAAATCCAATTCATTCTTAAATTCATTGGTAACTAAATCAGATGCTTCAACTGAATTACCTGCCGAATTTCCTTTAAAAAAAATGGCTAATAATCGTTGTAAAAAGAATCCTAATTTTTCAATTTCGGCTTGTATTAAATCACGTTTTTCCATTATTAAATTGAATATTCTGGAAGTTCTTTCAAGAAAACATATTTCTCATTCTCAAAATCCATTTGACAAAAGTAATGATTTAGTCCGTTGGTAACCATTAAATATTTTGCTTTCAAAACTAAGTTATATCGAGCAATTTGGTCAAATGTTTGTTGGGAAATAGGAACTTCGGGTGCTTTGCATTCTATTAATAAAAATATTTCTCCATTGGGTTGAAAAACAACACTGTCATATCGTTTACTTAAATCGTTAATTTTAATTAATTTTTCAACATTAATATAGGATTTTGGATACTTTTTATCTTGTAACAAAAATTGAACTACGTGTTGGCGTACCCATTCTTCTGGAGTAAGAAGAATAAATTTTTTTCTAATTTCATCAAAAATAGACACTTTATTTTCACTATTTTTGAACCGAAAGGAATAAACTGGAAAGTTCAACTTTTGCATGTAACAAAAATAGTTATTTTATACTAACTGCCAACTGCTACTGAACACTGAATACTTAAAAAATGGATGAAGTAATTCAAATTACAAAAGATATAAAAGCTGGAAACATCAAACCCATTTACTTTTTTATGGGTGATGAACCTTATTATATTGATAAATTGACCGAATATATTGAACAAAATGTGCTACAAGAACACGAGCGCGATTTCAATCAAACGATTTTATATGGTCGAGATGTTACCATAGAAGATGTGGTTGGCAATGCGAAACGTTTTCCAATGATGGCCGACCGACAAGTGGTAGTGGTTAGAGAAGCTCAGGAGTTATCAAGAACTATAGATAAATTAGAAGCATACGCTGAAAATCCGCAACCTACAACGGTTTTAGTGTTTGCTTATAAATATAAAACTTTGGATAAGCGTAAAAAACTTATTAAAGTTTTAGATAAAGTTGGGGTCGTTTTTGAAAGTAAAAAGTTATACGAAAACCAAGTAGGCGATTGGATTAAAAGGGTTTTATCAGGACAAGGGTATAGCATTGAACCCAAAGCGGCTGCCATTTTAATAGAATTTTTAGGAACCGATTTATCTAAAATTAGTAATGAATTGGATAAGCTAAAAATCATTTTGCCAAAAGGACATACGTTTACACCAAAAGACATTGAAGAAAATATTGGTTTTAGTAAAGATTTCAACAACTTTGAATTACGAAAAGCCTTGGGTGAAAAAGACCAAGTAAAAGCTTATAAAATTATTGATCATTTTTCTCAAAACCCAAAAGACAATCCAATTGTAGTTA
>CAZCIV010000059.1:8569-11171 GCA_964498595.1 uncultured Flavobacterium sp. | reverse complement strand
TTACTGATGAAGACAAAAAAATCATCCGTAAAGCATTTGATGTAGCTGTTGATGCTCATAAAGACCAAAGAAGAAAATCGGGTGAAGCCTATATATTCCATCCTATCGCTGTTGCTAAAATTGTAGCTAGAGATATTGGTTTAGGGGCTACTTCTATCGCAGCAGCATTAATGCATGATGTGGTAGAAGATACCGAAATCACTGTTCAAGACATTGAAAAAATGTTTAATCCTAAAATTGCTCAGTTAGTTGAAGGATTAACCAAAATAGCTAAAGTAAAAACGGATCAAGAAATTTCTGTACAAGCGGAAAATTTCCGTAAAATGTTGTTAACCTTAAATGATGATGTAAGAGTAATTTTAATCAAAATTGCAGACAGATTACACAACATGCAAACAATGGAAAGTATGGCAGATTACAAACAAGCCAAAATTGCTTCCGAAACACTTTATATTTACGCTCCTTTAGCACATCGATTAGGCCTTTACAACATTAAAACCCAACTTGAAGATTTAGGTTTGAAGTATACCGAACCTGAAATTTACAACGATATTGTTAGCAAAATAAAAGAAACTAAAGAAGAGCAAGATGCTTATATCAAAACTATTTCAGATGTATTAAGCAAATCGCTAGTTGATGAAGGTATTGAATTTACAATCAAAGGGAGACCAAAGTCGATCTATTCCATCAGAAGAAAGATGAAAGCTCAGGGAGTAACCTTTGACGAAGTGTATGATAAATTTGCACTCCGAATCATCTACAAAGCGGAACAACATGATGAAAAGTTTCTTGCCTGGAAAATTTATTCACTTGTTACTGACCATTACAGACCTTCTCCTAGCCGCTTAAGAGATTGGATTTCTTCGCCAAAATCAACAGGTTATGAAGCACTCCATATTACTGTAATGGGTCCAAAAGGTCGCTGGGTAGAAATTCAAGTTCGAAGTGAACGAATGGATGAAATCGCTGAGAAAGGATATGCAGCACACTATAAATACAAAAATGGAGCAACCGAAGAGCACGGACTAGAAATTTGGTTAAACCAATTAAAAGAAGCTCTAGAAAATTCCTCTGCTAATGCAGTTGACTTTGTTGAAGATTTTAAACTAAATTTATATTCTAAAGAAATCTATGTCTTTACCCCTAAAGGAGAAATTAAATCACTTCCTAAAGGAGCTACATCTTTAGATTTTGCTTTTAGTATACACTCTGAAATTGGCGTAAAAACAAGAGGAACCAGAGTAAATGGAAAATTAGTTCCCTTAAACCATGTCTTAAATAGTGGTGATCAGGTAGAAATTATTACTTCAGCTAATCAAAAACCAACTTCTCAATGGCTAGATTATGTAACTACTTCACGTGCAAAAAATAAAATTAAAAATGTACTTAATGAAAATACCAAAAAAATTGCTGAAGAAGGTAAAGAACTACTCGAAAGAAAACTAAGACATCTTAAAATTACACTTAATGAAAATACAACCAATGAACTTGTTAACTATTTTAAATTACAAACAAGTCTTGATTTATTTTACAGAGCTGGAATTGGTGCAATAGAAAACCAACAATTAAAAGACTATGCAGCTCAAAAAAGTAATACACTTGTTAACTTTTTCAAAAAAACAATTAAACGTTCACCATCTAATCATTCTGAACAAATTCACAAAAATGAAATTAGCAAAAAATACGATTTATTAGTTTTTGGAACAGAACAAGACAAATTAGATTACAAACTTTCTACTTGTTGTAATCCAATTCCTGGTGATGAAGTATTTGGATTTGTTACAATTAACGATGGTATTAAAGTTCATAGAAAAGATTGTCCAAACGCAATTAGCATGCAATCTAACTATGCATATCGAATTATTCCTGCAAAATGGATAGACTCTTCACAAGAAGAATTCAAAGCTGTTTTAAAAATTACTGGAATGGATATTTTAGGCCTAACAAATGAGCTTACCAAAGTAATTTCTAGCCAAATGAATGTAAATATTCAAAGTATATCATTGAACACAAAAGCTGGAATTTTCTATGGACAAGTAGCTGTAGTAGTTCAAAACAATACAATCCTAAAAAAACTAATCGAAAACATCAAAAAAGTAGATGGAATTGATAAAGTGACAAGGGTTTATAATAATTAACAAAAGTTAATAACTAAATTTTCTAATTAAATTTAGGATTTTATTCAAAACAAAAATAACACTATCTTTGCCGATATTTGATTTATCAATACGATGGAAAACAAAAATCAGGAAATTGTAAAGAACGTTTTTACTAAATTTTTAGAAGAAAAAGCACACCGTAAAACACCTGAACGCTACGCTATTCTTCAGGAAATTTATAATACTGCCGAACATTTTGATATTGAATCTTTGTATATCAAAATGAAAAATAAAAACTACCGCGTAAGTAGAGCAACTCTTTACAATACAATCGAACTTTTATTAGAATGTGGTTTAGTGCGTCGTCATCAATTCGGACAAAACCAAGCACATTACGAAAAATCGTATTTCGATAAACAACACGATCACATTATTTTAACTGATTCTGGCGAAGTTATCGAATTTTGTGACCCAAGAATTCAACAAATAAAACAAACCATGGA
>CAZCIV010000059.1:546-8469 GCA_964498595.1 uncultured Flavobacterium sp. | reverse complement strand
GCGAAGTTATCGAATTTTGTGACCCAAGAATTCAACAAATAAAACAAACCATGGAGGAAATGTTTGGGATTGAAATTCAAAACCATTCACTTTACTTCTACGGAACAAAAAAACAACAATAATTGACTATTCAAAAATTAATATAACCCGTACAGACAAGTCACTGACTTGTCTCTACAAATAACAACAAACAACAACACAATGACTGTAGATTTACTACTTGGATTACAATGGGGAGACGAAGGAAAAGGAAAAATCGTTGACGTTCTAACCTCAAAATATGATATTATTGCCCGTTTTCAAGGTGGACCAAATGCGGGACACACTTTAGAATTTGACGGAATCAAACACGTTTTAAGAACGATTCCTTCTGGAATTTTCCATAAAAATGCAATCAATATCATTGGAAATGGAGTGGTAATTGACCCAGTAGTTTTCCAAAAAGAAATTGAAGGTTTAGCAAAATTCAACATGGATGTAACTGCTAAATTATTCATTTCTAGAAAAGCTCACTTAATTTTACCAACACACCGTTTGTTAGATGCCGCTTCTGAAGCATCAAAAGGAAAAGCAAAAATTGGTTCGACTTTAAAAGGTATTGGCCCAACTTACATGGACAAAACTGGAAGAAATGGACTTAGAGTTGGAGATATTGAATTAGAAGATTTCAAAGAAAGATATAGAGCATTAGCAGATAAGCATGAAGCTATGATTGCTTTCTACGATGTGGAATTGCAATATAACTTAAAAGAAATGGAAGATGAGTTTTTTGCAGCAGTAGAAGACTTGAAAAAATTAACTTTCATTGACAGTGAAGAATACTTAAACAAAGCCTTAAAAGAAGGGAAATCAATATTAGCAGAAGGAGCTCAAGGTTCTTTATTAGATGTTGATTTCGGAACATACCCTTTTGTAACTTCATCAAACACAACTGCTGCTGGAGCTTGTACAGGTTTAGGAATTGCACCAAACAAAGTAAAAGACGTTTTCGGAATTTTCAAAGCATACACCACACGTGTGGGTAGCGGACCTTTCCCAACTGAAGATTTTGAAGAAGCTGGACAAACTATGGCAAAAGTAGGAAACGAATTTGGTTCAGTAACAGGACGTGCGCGTCGTTGTGGGTGGTTGGATTTAGTGGCTTTAAAATATGCGGTTCAAGTTAATGGTGTAACGCAATTATACATGATGAAAGGTGACGTACTTTCTGGATTTGATACGTTACAAGTTTGTACAGGATACAATTATAAAGGACAAGCAATTCAACATTTACCATACAACATCGAACCAGAAAATGTAACTCCTATTTTCACTGAAATGAAAGGTTGGAAAGCAGATTTAACAGGAATGACAACATATGATGAATTACCACAAGAATTAAAAACATATATCGAATTCATTGAAAAAGAAGTGGAAGTGCCAATCAAAGTAATTTCAGTTGGGCCAGACAGAAAACAAACGATAATGAAATAATCAATAAAAACGTTTTCAATTGGAAGCGTTTTTTTTTTTATCTTTAATGAAATCAAATTTTAAACTTATGAAAAAAATAGCTGCTTTATTTTTGTTACTTATTTTTGCATCATGCTCAAATGATATTAATGATTCGGTTCAGCAAAATCCAAATAGAAATTTAACGCTATTAAAAGTTGATTTTTTAACCCATACTTTTGAAGGAGGAAATAGCTTTGAATTTAACAACATTGCTATGACAAACACTTTACCTATTGAAGAAATTTATGTCGCTCCCAGTGATTTTGGAAATTACACTCTAAAATATACTCCTACAAACGAAGTTATTTTCGATGGCCCAATCGGATGGATGGGAGGTTCTTATGATCTGCCATTAGAATTTGATTCATCTGATTATGAAACTACTACATTAAATCCTACCATCGATTTTAATGAAATAGAATATTTCTTACCAACTGCAGAAATATTAGCTTATGAAGGATACACAAACTTTGATTACTCGAGTGTTTGGAATGCAGTTAAAAATCTTCAAGTTACCAATGACTGCTTAGACAATAACGGAAAAATAGGGTTTGTTCTTTACACACCAGGTGTAGGTGTTTTCCAACCTGAAAATGCTTATTGGTTAGTAATTCTTTACCAATAAACAAATTTTCAAATACTTTAAAGTGATAAAATATTCTTAATTATCAGTCGCTTTTCGAGTTTTTACTTAAATTTGGCTCAAAATAAATCCGACTTGAAAAACACATTTTTATATATCGCCTTTTTATTGTTAATTGTAACTTTTTCGACTGCACAGGAAAAGAAAAAAATTATTATAGAAAACTCGGATTTCGTTGACATGAATCAAACCGAAATCCCTGGAGCAATTGTATTTACTGGAAACGTACGCATTATCCACAATGGAGTAAGAATGTTTTGCAACAAAGCCTATCATTTTAAAGATGAAAATTATGTAAAAGCTTTCGGAAATGTTCAAATGAATCAAGGTGACACGATAACCATGAACAGCCGTTATGCAGAATACAATGGCGATAAAGAATTTGCTTTTGCTACTGGTGATGTGGTTATGCGCTCTCCAGAATCTACACTTACAACCGATACAGTTTATTTTGATAAGAAAAACCAACAAGCGTTTTACAACACCTACGGTACCATTCGTAATAAAGAAAACACGTTAAGAAGTAAATCAGGTCGCTATTATGTAGACCAAAAGAAATACAAATTTACAACTGCAGTAACGGTTACAAATCCAGAAAGTACCATTAAAACTAACAACTTAGATTATTACGAGAATTCGGGACATGCTTATGTTTTTGGACCATCAACAATTACTAGTAAAGAAAACGTAATTTACACTGAAAACGGATTTTACGATACTAAAAATGATGTTGGAAAACTCTCTAAAAATTCAAAAATAACACTCGATAACAAGATTATTGAAGGTGATGATTTATACTATGACCGAAAGAAAAATTATTCTAGAGGAATCAATAATGTAAAAATCACAGATACCATAAATAAGGTTATTGCCACAGGGCATTATGCTGAATTGTATCGCAATGCTGCTACCAAAAAAGATTCTATGATTTTAACCAAAAGAGCCTTGGTAAAAACATTGGTAGAAAAAGACACTTTGTTCATGCATGGAAAAAAAATCATTGTTTCAGGTCCGCAAGAAGATCGCGTGATTCGTGCCTTCAACAATGTTCGCTTTTACAAAAGTGACATGAGCGGAAAATGTGATTCGCTTCATTCCAACAATAAAACTCAGTTGACGAAAATGATTGGAAAACCTATTCTTTGGAACAACGAAAACCAAATGACAGGAGATGTAATGCATTTAATCGGTAACAACAAAACGCAAAAATTAGATTCACTAAAAGTACTCAACAATGCTTTTATTATTCAAAAAGACAGTCTCAGCAAAAATGGTTACAACCAAATAAAAGGACAAAATTTGTATGGAAAATTTGTGGATAGCAAACTAAAAGAAGTCGATGTCGTAAAGAATGCCGAAGTCATTTATTACATGTACAACGATGCCAATGAGTTTATTGGAATCAACAAAACAGTTTGTAGTAGAATCAACTTGGAATTAGAGGAAAACAAAATCGATGCAATAACTTTCTTTACTAAAACCGATAGTCATATTTATCCAGAAAGTGAATTTCCAGAAAACGCAAGAAAACTCAGAGGTTTTTTATGGCGTGGCGATGAACGAATTTTAACCATAGAAGATATTTTTCCAGAAGACGAAATTGCTTTAGATGATAAAATTCAAATTGAAGCTAAAAAGAAAGCCATCGAGGCAGAAAAACCAATGGAAATTCAAAAAGAAACTTTAGAATATGATTCTAAAAACAAAAAAGAAGAAAAGAAATCGGATAAAAAACTAGAAGTAAAAAAAGTAAAAAGTACTAAATAGAAGTAGTTAGCCAAATCAACTAATCACTATTTACTTTTCACTAATGACTAAAAACATGATTGAAGATTTTTTTAAATACCAAGCGCAAACCTCTCCTCACCCATTAGCTATGGAAATATCTCATGCTAAGGGTTCTTATATTTATGATACAGCTGGCAACGCTTACTTAGACATGGTTGCCGGAGTTTCAGCAAACACATTAGGGCATCAACCACAACGCGTGAATGATGCCATCAAAAAACAATTAGACACTTATTCTCACGTGATGGTGTATGGCGAATATGCCCAACATCCTGCAACAGAATTATGTAAATTATTAGCCCAACACCTTCCCTATCCACTTACCAAAACGTATTTAGTAAATTCCGGTACGGAAGCGATTGAAGGTGCTTTAAAATTAGCCAGAAGAGTTACAGGAAGAAGTCAATTGATTTCATGTAACAATGCGTATCACGGCAATACAATGGGAAGTATGAGTGTGATGGGATTTGAAGAACGCAAACAAATTTTTCGTCCGTTAATTCCTGATGTGAATTTCATAACATTCAATAACGAAGTAGATTTAGAAAAAATCACTACGAGAACTGCTGGAGTTTTATTAGAAACGATTCAAGGTGGTGCTGGATTTATTGAACCTCAAAACGATTTTCTTAAAAAAGTACGCCAACGTTGTGATGAAGTAGGCGCTATAATGATATTAGACGAAATTCAACCTGGATTTGGTCGCACAGGAAAACTTTTCGGATTCCAAAACTATGATGTTATTCCCGATGTGGTGGTTATGGGTAAAGGAATGGGAGGTGGAATGCCTGTAGGCGCTTTCACCGCATCTGAAAAAATGATGGATTTACTAAGTCATGATCCTAAACTAGGTCACATTACCACTTTCGGCGGACATCCTGTCATAGCAGCAGCGAGTTTAGCAACATTACAAGAAGTTACCGAAACTAATTTAATGGCTGAAACTTTAGAAAAAGAACAACTTTTCAAGAAGCTTTTAGTGCATCCATTAATCAAGGAAATTCGCGGTCGAGGGCTTATGCTTGCAGCAATGACGGATTCACCTGAGATAACCAATGAAGTGATTTTACGCTGTCATAAAAGAGGTGTTATCTTATTTTGGCTCCTTTTTGAAGGTTGCGCTGTTCGAATTACACCGCCATTAACCATCAGTAATGAAGAAATTACAAAAGGATGTGGCATTATTATTGAGGTATTAAATGAGATAGAAAAAGAAATGAAATGATGGATGATGGAAGTTTGATGATGGATGTTTTATCAGTTAAAATTGATTTTTGAAATTGATATTGAAAATTGTTAATTAAATTGTTTAAAACAATTCAGACCCAAAACCAGTACCCCAATATTATTCCTTACTTTTAATAAGGATAAAATCATAAAACGAAGCGCTATGAATTTGAGTCACGAAGAAGAAGAAAACAGCTTGTCCTTATCTAAATTTGAATCGATGTTAAAAACCAACAAAGTTTTTTTCTTTGATTCAGAAGAGTTTGAAGACATCATTCTTCATTATATGGATACGGGCCGATTGAATTTGGCCAAAAAAGCGCTAAAATTAGGTTTAGAACAACATCCAAAATCTACTGGATTAAAATTAGTTCAAGTAGAAATGTTGGTTTACGAAGACAAACTCGATATTGCTGAAAAGCTTCTTAACGAGTTGTACGCTATTGAACCTACCAACGAAGAAATTTACATTCAAAAAGCCAACATACATTCTAAAAGAGACGAACACGAAAAGGCCATTTCTTATTTGGAAATTGCTTTAAAATATACAGATGATTATGCTGATGTATATTCTATGATAGGTATGGAATACCTGTTTATGGATAATTTAGAAATGGCGAAAGAAAATTTCATCAAGTGTTTGGATGAAGATACCGAAGATTACTCAGCACTTTATAATGTAGTTTATTGTTTTGATTTCCTAGATCAAAACGAAGATGCTATCATTTATCTAAACCGATTTATTGATAAAAATCCATATAGTGAAGTGGCTTGGCATCAATTAGGACGCCAATATTATGCCTTGAAAAATTACGAAAAAGCAGTTTGGGCTTTTGATTATGCTACTTTAATTGACGAAACCTTTTTAGGAGCGTACATGGAGAAAGCAAAATCATATGAAAAACTAAAAAAATATCAAGAAGCCATTGAATGCTATAATACTACACTAGAATTAGATGATCCTTCTTCTTTTGTATTGCTTCGTGTAGCAAAATGTTTCGAACGATTAGGCAACTCTGAATTTGCTTTAAATTATTATTTAAAAACAGTTCACGAAGATCCATTACTTGACAAAGGTTGGATTGCGATTACTGATTTTTACATTCGTCAAAAAAACTTCCAAAAAGCCTTGTACTATGTTAACAAAGCGATTGGAATTGATGGTGATAATTCATTATATTGGAAACGTTTTGCTGCTGTAAATAGCGCCTTACATTTTTTTGAAGAAGCAGAATACGGTTACCGTAAAGCATTTGAATGTGGCGACATTAATTTAGATACTTTCACATTGTGGACAGACGTATTACAATATTTAGGCGAATTTGAAACTGCTATCGAAATTCTTTTAGAAGCCAGTAATGTTTTACCAGATGAATACGAAATCGAATACCGTTTGGCAGGATTGTATTTTCTAATGGACGATGTTACTAAAGGAAATCTTCACTTAATAAACGGAATGAAATTAGAACCAAAACACCTAACTTTGTTTCAAGAATTATTCCCAGTGGTATGGGAACGAACAGAAGTTCAAAAAACGATTTCAAAGTTTAAAAAATAGAGAATTAACAACCCTTAATCCATTCCAAAGTAGCGATGCTTTGGAATTTTTATTGCCATGAGAAAACTTTTTCCCGATTATTTGATTATTACTCTTAAAGGATTAGCTATGGGGGCTGCAGATGTAGTTCCAGGTGTTTCTGGAGGAACTATCGCTTTTATTTCCGGAATTTATAAAGAATTAATTGATAGTATAAATAATGTGAATCTTTCGGTATTAAAAACATTAAAAAAAGACGGATTAAAAGCAGCTTGGGAACAAGTAAACGGCAGTTTTTTATTGGCTTTATTATCTGGAATCGGAATCAGCATTTTGACTTTTTCTAAAGTGATAACCCATTTATTAGAAACCCAACCTATCTTAGTTTGGTCGTTTTTCTTTGGTTTAATTATAGCCAGTATTACACTAATTTGGAAAGAAATTACGAGTTGGAAATTAGTGGATATTCTCTTTTTATTGATTGGAATTACCATTTCTTATTACATTACCATTGCAAGACCCGTAAGTTCTCCAGATAGTTATTGGTATTTATTCTTATCCGGATTTATTGCCATTATTGCCATGATTTTGCCCGGAATTTCTGGCGCCTTTATTTTACTTTTAATGGGTTCGTATGAAACAGTTATTGGAACCATTAATACTTTTAGAGAAGGTTTAACCACAGCTAATTCTGAAATTTTAATTGCAGCTTTATTAAAATTAGGTGTTTTTGCTGTTGGAGCTATAATCGGATTGAAATCGTTTTCAAAAATATTGCATTGGATGTTTGAACATCATAAAAACACTACATTAACTTTGTTAGTAGGTTTTATGGTTGGTTCGTTAAATAAAGTTTGGCCTTGGAAAGAGGTATTAGAAACCAGAATCAACAGCCATGGCGAAGTAGTACCTTATATTGACAAGAGTATTTTACCACAAAATTTTAATGGTGAACCCCAAATTGCCATGGCAATCGTATTAGCTATTTTAGGATTTGTATTGATTTTTGGAATGGAAAAAATGGCAAGTAAATTAGGTAAAAACTAAATTTGTAAAAAAATAACGTTCAAGTAACAATTTAAAACAAGACTCTGATTATATTTGATAGGTTGTAATTTTAACTTAATACCAAATGAAAAAGAAAACAAAAAAACAGTTGAAATTTGGCTTAATTGGTCGAAACATAAGCTATTCTTTTTCAAAAAAATATTTCAATGAGAAGTTTGAAATTGGC
>CAZCIV010000059.1:0-536 GCA_964498595.1 uncultured Flavobacterium sp. | reverse complement strand
CATTTTGATAATTGCGAATACAAGAATTACGACATTGAAAACATTAAAGAGTTTCCCAAAATAATCAAAGAAATTAAAGGTTTACGTGGTTTAAATGTTACTATTCCCTACAAAGAAGAGATTATTCCATATTTGGATAAATTATCAAAAACAGCTAAGAAAATAGGCGCTGTAAACTGCATAACCATTTCCAAAAAGAAAAAACTAAAAGGTTACAATACCGATTATCACGGATTCAAAAAATCGATACAACCTTTATTGAAAGAGCATCATAAAAAAGCATTAATTTTAGGAACAGGAGGCGCCAGTAAAGCAATTGCTTATGCGTTACGAAGCTTAAAAATTGAATACGATTTCGTTTCCAGAACGGCGGATGAATTTCAATACAAATATGAAGAACTAGACGCTGCTATTTTTGAAGAATATACCATTATCATAAACACCACTCCAGTAGGAACACATCCTAATGTGGAGGAATGCCCGAATTTAGATTACAGTTTGTTTACCAAAAAACATATTGCTTACGACTTAATTTA
>CAZCIV010000058.1:0-11293 GCA_964498595.1 uncultured Flavobacterium sp. | reverse complement strand
TTTTAGTTGCGGCTGGTGTGCCAATTTCTGGTAAAAACTACTATCCACAATTACATTCTATTGAATGTCGTATTAACGCTGAAGATCCTTATAACGATTTCCGTCCTTCGCCAGGTAAAATTACGGTTTTACACGCGCCAGGAGGACACGGAGTACGTTTAGATACACACGTTTACGCTGGATATACAATTCCGCCAAATTATGACTCTATGATTGCTAAGTTGATTACAACTGCACAATCGAGAGAAGAGGCTATCAATAAAATGAAGCGTGCTTTAGATGAGTTCGTAATCGAAGGAATCAAAACTACGATTCCATTCCACAGACAATTAATGGACGAACCCGATTATGTGGCTGGAAATTACACTACAAAATTCATGGAATCTTTTGTAATGAAAGACCCTCAAGAATAAAAAAGCAAAAAGCGATTTCAAATTGAAATCGCTTTTTTTATGCTATATAACTTTAGTTATATTAACAAGCCCTTATAAGTTTAACTTTTATTTTTAGGAATTCATTTACAAGTTTTTTAAATTGCTTAATAAAATTAACGTGAATGATGAAAAGATTTGTGACGATATTGTTTATTATTAGTTGTTTGCGACTTTTTTCCCAAACACCAGTTGTGCTTTGGGAACAAGTATTTGGTAATCCTGAGTCAACTTTTGGTAGTGTTTTTAAGACTATTGATGGTGATTTTCTTTTGTCTGGAAGTTATCGTCCACCAATTAGCGAGAACTTAATGGTTAGAATTACTTCTGATAATGAGCTAATTTGGGAATATGATCAGATGCAAATTAATTTTATTAAAAAGGGTGTTGTTCAACAAAGTGATGGCTATTTTTATTCAGTTATAAATTTTAATCCATCTATTCCTAATACTTTTAGTTTATTTCAATATAACAATGATGGAGTTTTCATAAATCAATGGAGTTATCCATATTCTAATGAGTTGACTCTAACAAAATTAATTGCAACTCAAGATGGAGGGTTTTTAATTTCAGGACATAAGTCAACACCTGAGTCTATAAATTCAAAAAATGGATGGGTAGCAAAAATTAATTCTTCTAAAATAATGGAGTGGACAATAGAGATAAGCACACCTGATATAATACAATTACAAACTGCAACTCAAACAACAGATGGTAATTTTTTAGTTGGAGGTTTAAAAGAATATAATAATGCAACTAGTGATTTTTATTTAGCTAAAATAGATATTCTTGGAAATATAGTTTGGGAAAAAGAATATGGCGGGAGTGAAAATGAAGATGTTTGGGCGGTAACTGAATTAGTAAACGGGAATTATATATTTGCAGGAGCGTCTAATTCAATTGATGGAGATGTTTCAAATAATAATGGTTTCTTGAATGTATGGACGATTATAACAGATAGAGATGGAAATTTGCTTTCAGAGAAAATTGTTACTAATGGTTTTCTTTCATTTATTGAATCTTCAATAATTGCTGAACCTGATGGTGGTTATACCATAGGTACAATAAATGATAATTGTTCGGAGAGTTCCACTGGTTATAATTTTAATATTCAGCGATTTAATGCGTCAAATCAAAATATTTGGAATTTTTGTTTAATTGATGGGAGTTTGTATGATATTGTTAAAACCGATGATAATGGATACATAGCTGTTGGTAGTATAACTAATCTAGGAATTAATCAAGCCTATGCTATTAAAATAGGTATAGTGTTAGATAATGAGAGTTTCGCACTTGAAAATACTAGCTTTTATCCCAATCCTGTAAAAGATATATTGCACATAAAATCTGATATTGTTTTTAATCATATTACCATTTATACTGTTGATGGTAGAAAAGTAATGATGGAACAAATTCAAAACAATCTAATTAATGTAGAAAAATTACCTCAAAATTTATACATCGCAAAATTAGTTTCAGCGAACGAACAAGAAGTTAATCTTAAGTTTGTAAAAAATTAGAAGTGTATTAATGTATAGAATAATTACAAAAGCAAGTTCAAATTTTTAAATCTTTTCTGAAACTTTGGGATTGTTTCAGTTTCTATTTTGTTTTTGAACTTGCTCTTGCCCTTGAACTTTTAAAGCGTTTCTTTCAACCAACCAAAGAATTCTCTTTGCCAAACCAACGCATTTTGAGGTTTTAATACCCAATGATTTTCATCTGGGAACAACAAGAATTTACTTTTAATTCCTTTTAATTGTGCCGCTTGAAACGCTTCTTGTCCTTGTCCAATTGGTACGCGGTAATCTTTTCCACCTTGGATAATTAAAATAGGTGTATTCCAATTGTTGATTAACTTAATTGGATTGAATTCGTTATACGTTTTTTGCGCTTTTGTATTATCTTTTTCCCAATATGCGCCACCAGAATCCCAATTCGTAAAGAACACTTCTTCCGTAGTTCCATACATACTTTCTGTATTGAAAATTCCACAGTGCGAAATGAAGGTTTTGAAACGATTTTTATGAATTCCAGCTAATTGAAATACAGAGTAACCTCCATAACTCGCACCTACTGCACCTAAACGGTTTTTGTCTACGTATGATTCTTTTGCTACATCATCAATTGCTGCTAAATAATCATCCATCACTTGTCCGCCCCAATCGCCTGAAATTTGTTCGTTCCAAGCCGTTCCGTGTCCTGGCATTCCTCTTCGGTTCGGTGCTACAATAACATAACCTTGCGAGGCCATTAATTGGAAATTCCAACGGAAAGAATACGATTGAGTTAACGCGCTTTGTGGCCCGCCTTGGCAGTATAAAAGCGCTGGATATTTTTTAGTTTTATCAAAATTTGGAGGTAAAATTACCCAAACCAACATTTTTTTACCATCGGTAGTTGTAACCCAACGTTTTTCTGTTTTACAAGAAGCAATTTTAGCATAAGCTTCATCATTTACTTTGGTAATTTGTTTCCAAGTTTTCTTAGCTAAATTATACGAATATACTTCTGGAGCGTGATTCATATCATTTCGAGTAACTAAAACCGAAGTTCCTGAAAAACCAATAATCGCATTCACATCAAAATCGCCATCCGTTAATTGAGTTACACGAACCGCAATTTTCGTTAAACCAGGAAAATTAACTTCAAAAAGTTGCTTTGTTCCTTTAATTGGTGCAACAAAATATACTTTTTTCCCATCGGTACTCCAAGTAAAACTGTCCACTGTTCCGTCCCAACCCGCAGTTAAATTAATGTCTAATCCTCTATGACGAACGATAATATCGTTTTTATCCGCTTCAAAACCATCGCGCTTCATTTGTAACCAAGACAAATCGCCTTTTGGTGAAAAAATAGGATGGGTATCGTAACCTAAATTGCTTTCGGTAAGGTTTTTAGTAGTTTTGGTTGCTAAATCGTATTCGTATAAATCGGTGTTCGTGCTTGTTGCATAAGCTGTTCCGGCTTTCTTTTTACAAACGTAGATGATTTTTGTCCCATCAGTTGACCAAATATAATCTTCATCGCCACCAAAAGGTTTTTGGGGTGCATCATAAGGTTCGTTTGGCATAATGTCAATTCCAACCGCATCTTTTTTATTTTCCGAATAGAAAACGTGGTTGTGTGTTCCGTCATTCCAAGTATCCCAATGACGATAATCTAAACCTGTATAAACTTGAGCCGTAGTTTTTGATAATTCAGGATAAAGGTCTTTTCCTAATAGTTTCTCTACTTTAACTTCTTTTGAAAATAAAAGGTGTTTCCCGTCTGGAGAAACATTTTTGTCTGTTAAAAGAGATTTGTAATCTTCTACCAAAGTAGCATTTCCACCCTGAACCGGAATCGTATAATATTTTGAATTGATTTTGTTTTCTTCCACAGAAGGCGTTCCCACTTTATAAACTAAAAGTTTTCCATCTTTTGAAATTCCTAAAGGCGTTACTCTTCCTAATTGCCATAAGGTTTCGGGAGTTAAGTTTTGCTGTGCTAAAGTACTCATACTTATCATGCTGAAAATGAGAAAAATGTAATTTTTCATATTTGTTATATTTAAAACGATGCTAAAAGTAGCAATTTTTTCAAAAAATATCCCTATTTTCACAATCTTAAAAATTTAAAGATTGTGAAGAATAATAAACTATTCATATTAATTATCATTTCGCTTGTAATAGGCGTTGCAATGGGTGGAATTGTACATTATCAATTTCCAGATTCAATTGATGCTTTTTCAAAAAACATAAAATTACTTGGAACCATATTTATCAGATTAGTTCAAATGATTATAGCTCCATTAGTTTTTTCAACTTTAGTGGTTGGAATTGCAAAAATGGGCGATATGAAAATGGTAGGAAGAGTTGGGGCAAAAGCTATGGCATGGTTCATTTCTGCATCATTGATTTCATTACTTCTAGGAATGGTTTTAGTCAACTTTTTTGCACCTGGAAAAGGAACTTCTATCAAGTTAGAAGATACTTCAAGTGCTTCTGAATTATTAGAAAATTCAAAAGGATTTTCATTAGAAGAATTTGTGAAGCACGTTATTCCAAAAAGTTTATTTGAAGCATTGGCAACCAACGAAATTTTACAAATCGTAATTTTTTCTATTTTGTTTGGTGTTGCCTTGTCTGCATTTTCTAAAAAAGAAGCAAAACCAATCTTGAAGTTACTTGATACAGTTTCTCATGTAGTTTTAAAAATGGTAACTTATATTATGTGGACAGCGCCTCTTGGAGTTTTAGGTGCAGTTGCAGGAGCTATCGCAAAACATGGTTTTGAAGTATTTACACTATACGCAAAATATTTAGGTGCCTTTTTTGTTGGGATATTACTGCTCTGGTTGTTGCTATTGATCGTAGGCTATTTAATTTTAGGAAAGCGATTGTTTGTCTTGTTAGAAAGAATCAAAAGTCCTTTATTAATAGCTTTTTCAACTACAAGTTCGGAAGCGGTTTTCCCAAAAATGGTCGAAGAGTTAGAGCGTTTTGGTTGTCAACCGAAGATTGTATCATTTACATTACCTCTAGGTTATTCGTTTAACTTGGATGGTAGTATGATGTACATGACTTTTGCCAGTATTTTTATTGCTCAAGTGTATGGAATTGATATGTCAATAGGAGAGCAATTAACTATGTTATTGGTTCTAATGTTGACTAGTAAAGGTGTGGCTGGCGTTCCAAGAGCTTCTTTAATAGTTGTGGTGGCAACCTGTGCTATGTTTGGTATTCCGCCTGAGGGAATTGCATTAATTTTACCAATTGACCATTTTTGTGATATGGCAAGAAGTATGACGAATGTTTTAGGAAATGCATTATCAACAGCAGCAATTGATAAATGGGAATCTAAACCAGAGGAGCATCATGGATAATTTTCATTGGACCAAACTTTTTAATCCCGAATTTTACATCACTATGGAAGTAGGTGGAATTCCTATCGGGATTTACATGGTTTTATTCATTGTTTTTGCTGAAACAGGATTGTTTGCCGGATTCTTTTTGCCAGGAGATAGTCTTTTGTTTTTGTCTGGAATTTATAGTCGTGAACTAGTTGAAACCTTTTTCATGATTCCAAGCGATTTATCTAACGTTACCATTTTAGCTTTATTAATCGCCACAGCGGCTACTCTAGGAAATATTTTCGGATATTGGTTCGGAGCCACTAGTGGTCAGTTCTTATATAATAAACAAGATAGTTTCTTTTTCAAAAAGAAATATTTATATGAGTCGCAAGCGTTTTTTGAAAAACATGGTGGAAAAGCCATCATATTTGCTCGTTTTCTTCCAATTGTTAGAACATTTGTGCCTATTATAGCAGGAATTGTTCATATGAAAAAAAGCAAATTTATGCTTTATAATGTATTAAGCTCGCTTTTATGGTCGTTCCTTTTAGTTTTTGCCGGACATTATTTATACGGATTCTTTAACGAAGAATTTGGGATCGATTTAAAGAAACATATTGAAACGATTATCTTAATTTTAATTGCTGTAACTTCATTTCCATTGATAATGAAAGCCATTAAAACCAGAAAAAAGACAGCAAATACTCCAGAATAATGCAACTCAGTTATTGGGAAATAAAAAATTGGTTTTCAAACGTAGATTTTACCATTGTAGGTAGTGGAATAGTTGGTTTACATACTTCATTGGCCTTACGCGAAAGATTTCCTACAGCAAAAATTTTAATTCTTGAAAAAGGGGTTTTACCTCAAGGCGCGAGTACAAAAAATGCAGGTTTTGCTTGCTTTGGTAGTATTTCCGAAATTATCGATGATTTAAAAACTCATACTGAAGAAGAAGTAATCCAACTGATTCAAAAACGATATATTGGTTTACAATTGCTTCGAAAGAATCTCGGCGATTCTGTAATTGATTTTAAACCTTATGGAGGTTACGAATTATTCTTAAAGGAAGATGAATCGTTTTATAATGAATGCATTCAAAAAATTCCATTTATCAATGATATCATAAAACCACTTTTTAAAACCGATGTTTTTTCAAAAGAGGTAGATCGTTTTAATTTTGGAGGTATATTCGAAAATTTGATTTTCAATCCATTCGAAGCACAAATTGATACCGGAAATATGATGCAAGCTTTGTTAAAAAAAGCACAACAAAATGACATTCTGATTTTAAATAGTCAAACCGTAACGAATTTTCAAGAAGTAAACGATGGTGTTGAGGTGGAAACCAATGGAATTTCTTTTAAAACCAATAAATTATTATTCACTACAAACGGTTTTGCATCGCAATTAACAAATAACCAAGTAAAGCCAGCTAGAGCGCAAGTTTTGATAACTAAACCTATTCCAAATTTAGATATTAAAGGAACTTTTCATTTAGACAAAGGCTATTTTTATTTCAGAAATATCAATGATAGAATTCTTTTTGGAGGCGGAAGAAACTTGGATTTCGAAGGGGAAACCACAACTTCTCATGATACAACTGAATTGATTCAAAATCGTTTGGAAGAGTTATTAAAAACGGTAATTTTGCCTCATCAGGAGTTCGAAATCGAACACCGATGGAGCGGTACTATGGGTGTGGGAACACATAAAAAACCAATCGTAGAACAACTTTCAAATCACGTGTATTGCGGAGTTCGCATGGGCGGAATGGGAGTTGCCATTGGTAGTTTAGTCGGACAAGAATTAGCTGATTTAGTTTAAAATATGGCAAAAAAAACTACTACAAAAAGTAAGTCACCAAAATTCCCCGCAAAAAAAAGAACAACAGGTCAAAAGATTTTACGTTTCTTTTGGTTGCTTTTTTTATGGTTTAATATCATCAGTTTTTCGGTGGTGTTGCTTTTTAAATTTGTTCCTGTTCCTTTCACACCTTTGATGGGAATTCGTGCTTTGGAACATAATGCGGCTGGAAAAGATATGGTGTGTAGCCATGAATGGGTGTCAATTGACGAAATTTCATTAAACCTTCAAAAAGCAGTAATTGCCAGTGAAGACGGACGTTTTTTAGAACATTCTGGTTTTGATTTTGAAGCGATGCAAAAAGCGTTTAAGAATAATCAGAAAGGGAAACGTTTAAAAGGCGGAAGCACCATTTCGCAACAAACGGCAAAAAATGTTTTTCTGTGGCAAGGAAGAAGTTATGTTCGTAAAGGTTTAGAAGCGTATTATACCGTTTTAATTGAACTAATTTGGGGTAAAAAACGCATCATGGAGGTTTACCTAAATAGTATCGAAATGGGCGATGGCGTTTACGGAGCTGAAGCAGCAGCCAAACATTGGTACAGAAAAGATGCCGCCAGTTTAACCCGTTATGAAGCCGCTGGAATAGCAGCAATTTTACCAAATCCAAGAAAGTACAAAGCTTCCAATTCTTCGTCTTATATTAACAGAAGAAAAGCTAAGATTAGTAGAGAAATTGGATACGTGAAATTGGATTATTAATTATTTTCAATCTGTTTTAAAATACAAAGGCACAAATTCTAACGAGTTTGTGCTTTTTTTGTTTATCCTAACAAACACGCTGTTTTTCATGCAATTACAAAAATGAATATTTGTTAAATTTTACAAAGTTTAAGAAAATAATTACATTTTTACTTGCTTGGGTCAATTTTTTTTTTTTTATTTAGCCTGTATAACTATAACAAATTATACAATGAAAAAATTAGTATTAAGTGCCTTATGCGCTTCTTTGTTTTTATTTTCTTGTGCTTCAGCATCAGATGAAAACATTTCAGAAACGAGTAAAACAAGTAAAACCCTAGCCAGAACAAGTAGTATTACCAAAACTAACGAAATGATTAATTTTGAAAGTGCTTTAAAAAAGTACCTACAAAACAAACCTTATTTTGATGATGCCAAATTAAAAGAAGAATCAGAAAACGAACTACGTTTAAATGCTACAAAACTTTTAGTTGCCATAGGCACGCCTGAAAGTGAAATTAAAGAAAACGAGACTAATGTGAATACATTAATTCCTTTTACTTTAAAAAAATACAGTGCTTTTTTAAACGCAACTAAAAACTAACTTTTAAACTTATTATCATGAAAAAATATCTTTTTATAGTATTTGCAATGGTTCTTGGAGCTAATGTAACAGCACAACAAAAAATAGTAGTTTACAATTTATCTAGTTATAATATACAAGTAAGTGACTTTGGTTCCAAAAACCTAACCCAAGATTATCCTCAACTAATTTATTATACAACAACTCCAGTACAGATTAATACCACCGATTTTTTAGAATTTGTCAATACAAACGACACACAATTTAGATTCCCTTTTATAGACACTAATGAGGAGTATACGGGCGGAAATGGTCAACCTACATGGTATCGATACACATCTTCAACTAGCAACCCTATTACAACTTCAGCAACAGCTGCTACATTAGGATATGGAAGCACACAAACTTTTCATTTTATTAAATTTAGTGATAGTTTTGAAACTGGACTGTTAGGAGTTCGTCCATCAGGAACAAGTGAAGTTGTGTTTGAAAACATAACTGCCTTGTATGAACAATTTGATCTTGGACCAAATTCTACTGAATATACTATAGTTTTTATAGATAATTAATTATTAAGCCGCAAGCAATAAAAAAGCTTGCGGCTTAATCAAATTATTACAAAATGACAAAACACATATTCATAATTCTCTTCTCATCGTTTCTTTTCTCCCAAACCACACCTCCTGTGATTTTATGGGAACAAACTTATGAAGAATATTATAACAACATATCATCATTAATAAAGACAACAGATGATGGTTATTTGTTTTTGGGATGTAATAATAATTGCAATAACAATTTATTAGTTGTAAAAATTAATAGTGAAGGAGACATTACATGGACTTTTCCAGTTATTGGAGTTGTTCATACGAGTGATGAATTTGCGAATACATTAGCAATAGTATACCAACCTTTAGAAAGCAAATATTTCTACATTGTTAATAATTGTAATGGAAATTACTCTACATATAGTTTAATCGAATTTAATGAAAATGGCATAACAACAAATATGTATTGTTTGCCACAAGGGTATACTTATAAATCATTTATAGCAACTTCTGATGGCGGATTCTTGGCTTATAGTCATGAAAATGTGTTAATAAAATTTAACGCCCAAAAAACAATTGATTGGACCTATAGTTTCCCCTCTAACAATATCAATTATTTAATGAAAGAAACCTCAGATGGAAATTTTCTTATTTCTGGAATGTTTGAATTATTATTAGCAGACAATCAAACTAACTCATATGCAGCTAAAATTAACCCACAAGGCAATTTAATATGGGAAATCAATTATGGTAATGAGCAAAATGAATTTCCTTTTTCAATTGGAGAATATTCAGACGGGAATTTTTTTTTAGTTGTTAATAGAGTGTCTACTGGCAATTTGGATGAAAGTATCTGGCTTAACAAAATAGATATAAATGGTAATTTATTGTCTGATAATTTAATCATTAATCAACGAAATATAAGCGAAACTAAAGTCATAATCGAACCTGATGACAGTTTAATCATTGGATATCGTTGTTCTAATGAAAATTGCGTTTATAATTACACTGACTTAATGTCGAAATTAACAAAAGTTAATAATAACAATTCTATTGATTGGGATATTGAAATTAATCATGGTCAATTAAAAAGTATTTTAAAAACTAGCGACAATAATTATCTGGCTCAATTATCAGGTATTTTAACAAATCCTATGATAGTAAAAATAGGCTGGGAACCTTTATCTACTCCAAATTTTGAAAACAGTGTGAGTCTTTATCCTAATCCGACACAGGATTACATTAAGATAAAAAATAATTTTTCTGAGAATCAAACTGTAGTTGTCTATAACGTTGCAGGGCAAACCATCATGAAACAAGAAATCAACCAAAACGAAAACAGCTTAGATGTTACAAAACTGGCAAGCGGGATTTATTTTGTTCAACTCCCTAATAATAATACTACATTGAAATGGATTAAAGAGTAGTTAAAACTATTTTAAAATACAAAAGCACAAATTCTAATGAGTTTGTGCTTTTTTTTATTTTTATTAATTGAAAAACTACTTCGCTTTCGCCATAAATTCTTCTGCTTTTTCTACCATGTTTTTACTTCCGCAGAAGAATGGAACACGTTGGTGTAATTCTGTGGGTTGAATTTCCATGATTCTTTTGTAACCATCAGACGCTTTTCCGCCTGCTTGTTCGGCTATGAATGCCATTGGATTGCATTCGTATAACAAACGTAATTTTCCGTTAGGCGCTTTTGAACTGGTTGGATATAAATAAATTCCGCCTTTAATCATATTTCTATGGAAATCAGAAACTAAACTTCCTATATACCTTGAAGTATAAGGTCTATCTCCTTCTTCTAACTGACAATATTTAATGTAATCTTTTACTCCTTGTGGAAAATGAACGTAATTTCCTTCGTTAATTGAGTAGATTTTTCCATCTTCCGAATATTTCATGTTGGGATGTGACAAATAGAATGTTCCGATAGCTGGATTCAATGTAAATCCGTTAACACCATCACCTGTTGTGTACACCAACATAGTTGAAGTTCCATAAATCACATAACCTGCTGCTACTTGATTTACGCCTGGTTGCAAGAAATCTTCAATAGTTACCGGAGTTCCCATAGGAGTAATTCTTCTGAAAACTGAAAAAATCGTTCCTACAGAAACATTCACATCAATATTCGAAGAACCATCTAATGGATCCATCAAAACCACATATTTATTGTTGTGTGAATTATCAGAACCAGCAACTGTAATGAAATCATCATTTTCTTCAGAGGCAATTCCGCAAACAATTTCACGATTAATTAAAGTCTGAATGAAAACTTCATTCGCGTAAACGTCTAATTTTTGTTGGTCTTCTCCTTGAATATTTTGTTCTCCAGCAG
>CAZCIV010000057.1:0-11374 GCA_964498595.1 uncultured Flavobacterium sp. | reverse complement strand
ATTACGATAGTAGTTCCAGTAGCTTTTTGTAATTCTTGAATTACTTTTCCACCAGGACCAATTAATGCTCCAATGAAGTTTCCAGGAATTGTTCTAGTAATGATTTTAGGAGCTTTTGGTTTAACTGTTGGACGAGGTTGTGCAATAGTTTCAGTGATTTTTCCTAAAATATGCATTCTACCTTCTCTAGCTTGACCTAAAGCTTGCTCCATAATATCGTAACGTAAACCATCAATTTTGATATCCATTTGACAAGCAGTAATACCATCTGCAGTTCCTGTTACTTTGAAGTCCATATCTCCTAAGTGATCTTCATCTCCTAAGATATCTGATAATACTGCGAATTTTTCTCCGTCAGTAATTAATCCCATTGCAATACCAGAAACTGGTTTTACCATCTGAACTCCTGAATCCATTAATGCCATTGTTCCAGCACAAACAGTAGCCATAGAAGAAGAACCATTAGATTCTAATACTTCAGAAACTACACGAATTGTATAAGGACAATCAGCAGGAATCATATTTTTTAATGCACGTTGTGCTAAATTTCCGTGACCAACTTCTCTTCTTGAAGTTCCTCTTAAAGGTTTTGCTTCACCAGTTGAGAAAGGAGGGAAGTTGTAATGTAAATAGAATTTCTCTTCCCCTTGTTCTGATGGAGAATCAATTACATTTGCCTCTCTTGAAGTTCCTAAAGTTACAGTAGCTAAAGCTTGAGTTTCCCCACGAGTAAAAATAGATGAACCGTGAACTGATGGTAAATAATCAACTTCGCACCAAATTGGGCGAATGTCAGTTGTTTTTCTACCGTCTAAACGAATTCCTTTTTCTAAAATTACGTTACGAACTGCTGTTTTTTGAACTTTATAGTTGTATTTGCTTACTAATTCTGCTAAATCTGGATTTTCTGCATATTCTTCTTCTGAGAATAAAGCTTTAACTTCTTCTTTAACAACAGCAAATTTTTCTCCTCTTTCGCTTTTTGCAGATGCTTCTTGAGCAATTGCATAATATTTATCGTAAGAAGCAGCTTTTACTTTTGCATAAACGCTTTCGTCTTCTTTTTCTGGCTCGTATTCTCTGTAAGCTGGTGAACCAACTGCTGCTCTTAATCTTTCTTGAGCATCAATTTGAACTTTAATTGCTTCATGAGCAAACTTAATTGCTTCAACCATTTCAGCTTCTGAAATTTCTTTCATTTCACCTTCTACCATGGCAACAGAATCTTTAGAAGCACCAATCATCATATCGATATCTGATTGTTCTAATTCTTCTCTGCTTGGATTAATTACAAATTTTCCGTTAACACGTGCAACACGTACTTCAGAAATTAGATTGTAAAATGGAATATCAGAAACTGCTAATGCTGCAGAAGCTGCTAATCCAGCTAAAGCATCAGGCATAACATTATCGTCATGACTCATTAATTGAATCATAACTTGCGTTTCAGCGTGGTAGTCATCTGGGAAAAGCGGACGTAATACACGGTCAACTAATCTCATAGTTAATACTTCACTATCACTTGGACGTGCTTCTCTTTTGAAGAAACCTCCAGGAAAACGACCAGCTGCTGCGAATTTCTCGCGGTAATCTACTGTTAAAGGTAAAAAATCTACCCCAGGATTGGCAGTACGGGCTGATACAGCAGTAGCTAATAGCATGGCATCGCCCATACGAACCACGACAGAACCATCTGCTTGTTTGGCTAATTTTCCAGTTTCGATTGAAATGCTTCTTCCATCTCCTAAATCGATTGTTTCTTGGAATACTTTTGGAATCATAAAATTTTAATTCTTAATTAAACAAAGGGTCAGTTGTGTTGTTGTTGTGTGTAGTTGTTTGTAACCCAATGAAAAACCAAACTTTTTCTGTCAATATAAATAAAACAAAAAGGGGCACAAAGCCCCTTTAGTTGATTATTTTCTAATATTCAATTCTTTAATAATTTCACGATATCTGTTGATATCTTTCTTTTTTAAGTAGTCAAGAAGACTTCTTCTTTTACCTACTAAAAGTACTAACGAACGCTCAGTGTTGAAATCATGACGATTTTTTTTCAAGTGCTCAGTTAAGTGAGAAATTCTAAATGTAAATAATGCGATTTGCCCTTCAGCAGATCCAGTGTTTTCAGCTTTTCCTCCGTGTTTAGCGAAGATTTCAGCTTTAGTTTCTTTTGTCAAGTACATGCCAATATTATTTTAAATGATTTTTATGTATGAATTGTATGGTTGCAATTCGGGTGCAAAGATAGAAATAATTGTGAATTACGAAGTATAAATCATTAATTATTTTTGTAAATTAAAATTTTAAGCAATTTTATCAATCGATTTAAAGGCTCTTTTTAATAAAAGTGGAGTGGCTAATGTGGTAATTAGTCCCATTATAACTAGCATAGAAAAGATTTCTGTATTAATAATTCCAGCTTTGTAAGCAATATTTGCAATTACTAATTCCATAATGCCTCTTGCATTTAATCCAAAACCTAATGCAAGCGAAATTTTATGATCTAATCGTGCAAAACGACCTCCTACATATCCACCAATAATTTTAGACAAGAATGAAACGGCAATTATGGCAAATAACAACGGATAATTTTGAATTGACGAAAACTGAAATTCCAATCCTATTCCAGCAAAAAAGATAGGAGCTAAAAATCCCATTGCCATGCTATTAGTTGTGTTGTGAAACGTTTTTAGATGTTTTTCGCCAACTAATTCTTTTGAAATTAACATCGAAGCAAAAAAGGCTCCAATTATAAAATGCAATCCAATACTTTCTGTAATGGTGGCAAAAATTAAAATGAACACAAAAAAAACTGCAAAAAGCGATTCTTTTCCTTTTAATAGCGAAAGTATTTTGTTTAGTTTGTTTTCTATTAAATTTTCTTCTCTTGATACATTTTTGATAACACGATAGGTGGTAATGACTAAGATTAAGAAACAACTTAATTTTAATAGTGTTAATAAAGTTGCATGTGTTATATTAGAAAATGATTGCTCAACATCTTTAATGTCTAATAATATACCTAAAATGGTTAACGCAATTACATCATCAAAAATAGCTACTGAAATGATTTTTTGTCCTACTGGAGAATTTAGTTTACCTAAATCCATCAAAATTCGAATACTAACAGGTAAAGCAGTAATAGCAACACATAATCCTATGAATATCGTTGACATTACATCTAATTCAAAATATCTTCCCACAAAAAAACCTGAAACAATAGGAACAAAAAAGGCTAAAAGTGAAATTACAATATTTCGGCCTTTCATGGATTTCACAATTTCATCCAAATTAATTTCTAAGCCTGCAATAATAACCAATAAGAAAACTCCTAATTCAGAAATTACTTTTAACTCTTCCGTACGATGAATGAAATTTAAAATGGTTGGCCCTAATAGAACGCCAGCTAAAATTTCACCTATCATGGCAGGTTGTTTAAAACGTTCCATGATTTCTCCAAAAAATCGCGCTAAAACTAATAATAGCAATAAATTAGCAAAAAAAGGAAGTTCTAAACTTGGGACGTTAAATTCCATAAATAGCCAGAATCGTGTTAGTTATAATCACGACAAATGTATAAAAAAGAGTTAAAGATTATTTGTTACTTAAAATAATTTTGCAACTTGTTCATTTACAAACTCTAAAAAGTGTTCGTCAGCTTCTGTGAAAGGGTCTATAACGTGAGAATCGATATCAATTTGTCCAATATTAACTCCGTTAACGAATAATGGGACTACAATCTCTGATTTCACAGTAAAACTACAAGCAATGTAATTGTCTTGCGCTTTTACATCTGGAACTACAAAATTAGCATTTGATTCTGCAACTTGTCCGCAAATTCCTTTTCCAAACGGAATTACAGTATGATCGGTTTCAGCTCCTACATACGGACCTAAATGCAAAGTTCTAGCTTCGTGATTTGCAAAATAAAAGCCAACCCAATTATAATATTCTACATTATCCGACAGAAATTGACAAAGATGTTGAAGTTTTTCTTTCCGTGCTGAATTTTTATCGGAAAGGATTGCTGTGACTTGCGGTTTTAGATTTTCAAAGTTCATTTTTTAATTTTTTGGCAAAAGTAAGGACAATACTTTTTTATCTCAAAAATTCTTCAAAATAATTAAATTTCACTGCGACCCAACTTGTTTTTAATGAAAATCAGAGTATTTTTGTTTGCAAAGTATTTTTCCGTGAGTAAACAACGTTTTTTATTTTTCATTCTGTTTCTTTTTGTTGGCATAAATTGCTTGGCGCAAAATTCAGCTATAAACGATACCTTGCTTCCGCTTTCTGCAACGGAAAGAATTCGCTATGTGAATGGCTATATGGAGGAAAATAATTTGGTAAATTCCGATAAATTTGACTCATTTCTCCAAAATCTCAAACATTTTGCACAACAGCAGAAAGATGATTTATTACTAAGCCATATTGAATACCTGATAAAAAGAACACCGATTTTTAGAGAACAGAATGTTCATACAAAAATCAAACGGCTGAAAAAATTACAGGAAGAATGCCTGAAAAACAACGATTTGCTCAACACAGGCGATTGCTTGGTTGCCATCGGTCAGATTCAGTTTGTTAACGAACAGTATGCACTTGCTTTTGAAAACCTGCTGGCAAGCGAAACCATTTTTAAGCAAATAGGTTATGAAAATGTTCCCAATATGGGGAAATATTTGCACGATTTTGCTTTGGATAATTTCTTTTTTCAGGATTACGAAAAGGCGATTGGCTATATGAAAGAATCCATAAAATTGCCAAAATATAACAACAACCTCGACCTACAGCAGTATAACACGCTTGGTTCGTCATATTTGAAATCAAACCAACTCGACAGTGCTTATGTTTATCTGAATATTGCCCATAAAAAAGCTATTGAATACAAAAACCATATTTGGATTGGATTAACTGCCGGAAATATAGGCGAAGTTTTGTATCGGAAAGGAGAATATCAAAAAGCATTGGATTATTTTTCGGAAAATTACAGGATTAACAACGACTGTTATTCGTCTGATATACAGCAAAACGCCCATATCAATATGGCAAAAGTCCACCTTAAACTTGGCGACATGACAAAAGCCCGTCATTATTTGGTCATTACTTCCGGTTTTTTTCCGAAACCTGAAACCACTACTTTCGGGACACAACAGCAAATCGAACAGGTAAAACGAAATTATTATGAAGTATGCCACGAGTATTATTTAAAAATCAACGATTACAAAACGGCTTTGCAATATGCTGATAGTTTGCACAAGGCAGAAAAAATTAGAGATAAAAAATACAATGCCTTACAGGTAAAAATGGCTTCGGGTCAGCTGGAATTGCTTCAATCAAAAATGACGCTTCAAATTCACGAAAAAGAACAGGCGAGAAAAAACATCGTCATTATTTCGCTGATTATCATCTTTTTGCTGACAGTACTTTTAGCACTATATATTTTCAAACACAGACAGAAGCTAAACAGGCAGAAACAGCTATTGTTAACTGCCCAACTCGAAAAAACAGAACACAACCTGAGAATAGCCGAGCTGAAACTAAGCGATTTTACCGGAAAAATTCAGGAAAAAACAAGACTGGTAGAAGATATGCGGAAGCAGCTGGCATTATATCCAAATACGGATAATACTCTTATTAGGCAATTACAGGAATCTACCATTTTAACAGAAGAAGACTGGACACGTTTCAGAGTGCTTTTTGAACAGGTTCATTCCGGTTTTCTGCAACGGCTGAAAGAAAAATACCCCGAAATTTCCCCTGCCGAAATCCGCTATCTGACTTTGGCAAAACTGCAATTTTCCACCAAAGAAATGGCAGCAGCACTCGGTGTTTCCACGCAAAGCATCAGAACCAATTGGTACAGAATCCGTAAAAAACTCAATCTTTCGGAATCAATGGTTGTTGCCGAATTGATTGAAACGGTTTAGACCAAACTTTTCGTTTTTATAAAGTTTGGTCTATAACAAAATGAATTTGCTAAAACTTGTATTTATTTACAAGTTTTAGCAAATTCAAAAAAATAAACGTAATAGATTGGTTGCTGAACTGATTGTAAAAACCCGATTTTGCAAAACCACCGTAGAGACGTGCAATTGCACGTCTCTACATCATTTGTGACGTTTTTGTGACGCTTGTTTTTCGTGTTTTTTTACCAAGTAGAGATAGTTTTGTCCCAAAAACCGAAAATGTCCCTACTTATGAAAAAAATTACATTCTTTTTGTTTTGTTTCCTAATGGCAAACATTCTGAAAGCCCAAACACCCGATGCCCAAAACACCTTATACGTAAACATTAACGTAACAGGTGGCAACGGCAGTGGCGACAGCTGGGAAAACGCCATACCGCAACTTGCCGATGCCCTGAAATATGCACGACAACAATACGTTGCCGACAATACGGTTTATGACGCACAACCGCTGAAAATCTTTGTGGCAAAAGGCACTTACAAACCGATGTACGGCATTGCCAATAGCTATTACCAACAAGACCAACAGAAAGACAACGCCTTTGTATTGATAAAAAATGTGCAGATTTACGGTGGTTTTGACCCCGAAAACGGCATTGACGATTTAAGCGATACACGAATTTTCGGGGCAAACGGTTCGGTTCTGAGTGCAGAGATAGGTTGGGAACACATTAGTGGTGATGAAGCATATCACGTTATAGTTTCCTCCGGTCCGATAGGAAATGCTTTGGTAAACGGATTTACCATTAGAGATGCTTATTCTGCATTTGACGTAAGTTCTTCTTTTACCGTCTTTGGTTATCCCGTCCAAAGAACTATGGGAGGAGGAATTACTTGTGTTTATTCTTCACCAACTATCGAAAATTGTACTTTTAAATCTAATCATCCTACTTATGCAGGTGGTGGAATTTCTAATTATCAGCAATCTTCGCCAACCATTACCAATTGTAGTTTTATACAAAATAATGCTGGAAATGGCGGAGCAATCTCTAATATAACAAGTTGTTCGCCAATCATTACCAATTGCACTTTTACATATAATGGTTCTGTTGGCGGTATAATTTATAACAGCAGTAATTCTTCGCCAATTATCACGAATTGCATTTTTAAAAACAATACGATGTCTGGCGGAACAGGAGTAATCCGTAATTCCGCTTCTTCGCCAATTATTACTAATACATTGTTTGCCAATAATCTCAATGGCAGTGCAATCTATAACGAAACCACTTCATCGCCTGTACTCACCAACGTAACCATTGCCGATAATTTGGGAGCAAATACCGTTTATTCCACAAGTTCAGGAAGCACCACTTTTCACAATTCCATAGTTTTCGGTACGGTTTCGGCAACTTATACGGCTCAAAATTCCTTAATTGAAGGCGATGCAGGCGGTACAAACGGCAACCTCAACGGAACTATAATCACCAAAGCAGATGTTTTTACCGATAATACCAACGGAGATTACAGCTTGTTCCCTTGCTCGGCTGCGGCAAACAGCGGTAATAACAGTTTGTTTGCAGGTTTAGACGAAAACACCCAGGATTTGGCAGGAAATGCAAGGGTTTACGATTATAATTCGGGCGGAGTGATAGATTTGGGAGCGTACGAAAGTCAGCCTGTTATACCCGATGCCAACGGCATTGTATATGTAACCGCCACAGGTGCGGGCACACGAAACGGAAGCAGTTGGAGCAATGCCACTTCCAAACTTCAATGTGCCATAGATGTCGTAGGAGCACAAAAAGTACTTGTTTCCACAGGCAATTACAATGTGGGCAGTTCATCGTATGTAATGAAAAACAACGTAGCCATTTACGGAGGTTTCGACCCTGCAAACGGCATAGATGATTTGAGCGACCCCCGCATTGTACCCAATCCAACAACCAATACGGAAGGTTCTATCCTCAACGGACTGAACACAAGACCGCTTATCTGGAATTTCAACGGAAACTTAGACAATTCGGCTGTTCTGGACGGATTTACGCTCAAAAACGGAAGTTCGGCAAGCGGAGGAGCGATGTACAACGGAGGAAGCTCCCCAACATTGCGTAATCTGTGGATAAAAGAAAATACAGCAACAGCAGACGGAGGAGCGATATACAACGTCAATTCGTCTTCGCCCGTAATGACCAACATTACCATTGAGGGAAATACGGCAAGCTACGGAGGCGGAATTTTCAACCGCAACAGCTCATCGCCTGTAATGACCAATGTTGTCATCAAAAACAATACGGCAAACAATGACGGTGGAGCGATGTACAACGATATTTCCGCTTCGCCCGAAATGACCAACGTGTCCATTACCGAAAACACTGCCCAAAACGGAGCGGGAATATATAACCGCACCAATTCATCGCCTGTTTTGGTAAATGCTTTAATAGCCGATAATAGTGCAACTGGCAACGGTGGGGCAATAAGAAATGATGCAAACTCTTCGCCGTCATTAACTAACGCTACCGTGGTAGGCAACGCAGGTTTAACCACTTTGTTTGCACCCAGCGGAACCACCTCATTTGCCAATTCCATTGTTTACGGAACCGTTATTTCGGGGACCTACTCTGCACAATATTCTTTGGTACAGGGTTCATCTGCTACCTCCAATGGGAATATAGATGCAACAGGAGTAACGCTTACTGATATTTTTACCAATCCGGCTACAGGAGATTATACCTTATCACAAACTTCGCCTGTTATTGATGTGGGGAATAATGCTTTAAATTCTACCGCAACAGATTTGGCAGGGAATGCGAGGATTTATAATTCCGCCAACGGAGGAATTATTGATTTAGGAGCGTATGAATATCAGGGAAGCCCGATACTTTCCACAATTTCAGTTTCGAGAAACAGCATTTTTGTTTATCCGAATCCGTTTACCGATGTGTTGAAAATTTCTGATGTAAAAGACGTGAAATCAATAGCTGTACACGATACTTTGGGCAGATTGGTACAAGAACTCATCTCAGCGGAAGAAATAAACCTGTCAACGCTAAATAACGGCGTATATTTTCTTACGCTTACAACAGAAAACAATCGGATAAAAACAGTTAAAGTCATTAAAAAGTAAGTAGAGTTTTTTATTTGACGTCAGTTCGAGTAGGTTTTGAAAAAACCGTATCGAGAACCGAGTAAAATTTTGTTGGTTCTCGATACGCTTCGCTACTCGAACTGACGACTTTTGAAAAGAAAATCCTTAACCCGAATTTATGTTATTTCATCTTTTTATATAAATTTGTTGAAAAAATCAGCTTTGAAAGAATTTCTGTCGGCATACAAACCATTTTTTGCTTTTTTAATAAAGTTTTTACTTTTCTATGTTGTATTCACTTTTTTTTACAAAATGTATTTGAATCAATATGATGTAACAAAAAATGAAGTGGATTGTTTTACCGAAATTGTTGCAAATCAAACGAAACAATTCATGATGATTTTTACGGATGATGTAAAGTCTATCAAGCATGATTTGGAACCTTCTTTAAAAATATTGTACAATAATAAATATGTAGCAAGAGTTATAGAAGGTTGCAATGCAGTAAGCGTTATGATATTGTTTGCGGCTTTTATCTTTGCATTTTCGACAAGTTGGAAAAAAACTTTGTTATACATCGTATCAGGTGTCGTATTGATTCATGTTTTAAATATCATTAGAATTGCGTTGTTATCTTTTGCATTGTATTACTATCCAGAATATGAAGAAATTTTGCATGGCACTATTTTTCCACTTTTTATTTATGGAGTTGTGTTTATATTGTGGATTTTATGGGTAACCAAATTTTCGGGCTATGTTAAAAAAACTGCTTAAAGATAGAAAGAGCATTTTTTTTATAGTTTTAGCCTTAGTAGGGTTAATTCTAATAAGAGCATTTGAAGACGATTTGTTCTATGATCCTTTTTTGGCTTTTTTTAAAACAGATTACCAGAACAAACCATTACCCGATTTAAATCAGAGTTTGCTGTTTTTAAATTTGTTTCTACGATATCTTTTAAATACAGTTTTTTCATTGATGATGATTAAATTCTTATTCAACGAAAAGCAATTGGTAGCTTTTTCAGGATATTTGTTTTTAGTGCTTTTCGTAGTTTTAATTACTATATTTTTTGGATTACTTCATTTTTCAAATCAGCCTGATTATTTGATTTTGTTCTATATCAGACGATTTTTAATCCAACCACTTTTTTTGGTTTTATTTATTCCAGCATTTTATTATCAGCAAATTTCTCGCTAAATTTTCGTACCTTTATGAAATAATCGTTTGATTATGAAAGTTACTAAATATTCTGGCGAGTTAGTTCATTACGACGAACAAAAACTAATTAATTCACTCCGAAAATCAGGAGCCGACCAAGCTATGGCAGAAGCCATTGTTAAGGAAATTGAAAGTGAAATGTATGAAGGCATTTCCTCGAAAAAAATTTATAAGCGTGCTTATCAGCTATTAAAAAACATTTCTAACGTTCATGCCGCTCGATACAATCTAAGAACCGCTTTGTTAGGACTTGGTCCAGCCGGATTTTTCTTTGAGAAATTTATTGCTAAAGTCATGAAAGAGCAAGGTTTTCAAACTAAAGTCAGTGTCACACTAAATGGGAAATGTATTTCTCATGAAATTGATGTTTTACTTCTCAAAAACGATATAGTTTCCATGATTGAATGCAAATTTCATTCCGGTCAAGATGCAAAAAGTGATGTAAAAGTTCCAATGTATATCCTCTCTCGATTTAATGATTTGAAAGATAAAAAGTACGATTTGTTTTCGGCGAAGCGAAGTATTTCAAAATGTATCATTGTAACCAACAACAAGTTTACCACTGATGCTATTCAGTTTGGAGAATGTTCGGGTTTGAGCATGTTGAGTTGGGATTATCCTCAAAAAAATGGAATCAAAGATTTAGTTGATAGCTATCGAGTGTATCCCATAACTTGCCTTACTACTTTAACCAAAGCAGAAAAAGATCAATTGCTTATTTTAGATTGCATCACTATCAAAGATTTGGTGCTGCATCCCGATTATTTAAAAACCATCGAGTTAAGTCACAATCGAATTAAAAATGTACTTAAAGAAGCCAATCAATTAACCAATTAAAAGCAAAAATCATGAAAATTCATTTTTTAGGCGGTGCCGGAACAGTAACAGGTTCAAAAACGTTAATCGAACACAATAATCTTCGAATTTTGATTGATTGTGGTATGTTCCAAGGTATAAAATCTTTACGAGAATTAAATCGTGAACCGCTTTCTATTTTGCCTGAAACGATTGATTTTGTAATTCTTACGCATGGCCATTTGGATCATTGTGGTTGGTTGCCAAAATTGGTTAACGAAGGTTTCAATGGGAAAATTTTCTGTACAAGACCTACGAAAGAAATTTCGCGATTGATTTTATATGATAGTGCAAAAATTCAGGA
>CAZCIV010000056.1:0-11425 GCA_964498595.1 uncultured Flavobacterium sp. | reverse complement strand
TTACTTTTTTAAAATCTTCGGATACTCTAAATAAGCCAAGAAGAACAGGAGTTTATGTTGGTGAATCTGTTGCTTTAGGTGCTACTTTAATTGGTTTAAATCAAATTTGGTACAAAGATTATCCACAAACTAATTTCCATTTCATCAACGATAACAATCAGTGGTTACAAATGGATAAACTGGGACATATGTATTCCACCTATCATTTAGGTAGAGTAGGTTCCGAAATGTTACAATGGAGTGGTGCTTCAAAAAAAGAACAATTAATTTATGGATCTACTCTTGGATTAGGATTTTTAACGGTAGTTGAGTTTTTTGATGGCTTTTCACAAGAATGGGGAGCATCTTCAGGCGATATAATTGCCAATGTTTCCGGAACAGCGCTCTATGTATCGCAGGAATTGCTTTGGAAAGAACAACGTGTCACTCCAAAGTTTTCTTTTCACCAAACCAAATTCGCTTCACAACGTCCTGAAACGCTGGGAGCATCATTTAACGAAGAAATTTTAAAAGATTACAACGGTCAAACATATTGGTTGTCGTTCAACGTTCATTCGTTTACAAAAGATAGCTTTACGCCAAAATGGTTAAATGTCGCAATTGGCTATGGAGGAGAAGGAATGCTTTACGGAAAAGATGCCGAAGCAATCGAAAATGGATTAATTCAAAATCCATATCGTCAATTTTACCTGAGTTTAGATGTTGATTTGACGAAAATTACTACAAAATCTCATTTTTTAAAGACACTTTTCTCTGTTTTTAACACAATAAAAATTCCCGCACCTACTTTGCAATACGATGAGTATAACGGACTTAAAGCGCATTTCATCTACTTTTAGGAATTATTAACATGCTGTAAATCAATATTGTAATTTTTTTTGTATATTTGCATCGGTAATTTCAGATGGGTGACAGACGCTGAGAAATAACAATTCATGATAAAAAAAAGGTCGTATTTTATAGGATTGACACTCCTAGTCTTAGTCGTTTCTTCAGGTTTTATAACCTTTAAGGAAGAAAAATTAGAAGGTTTTCATTTGTCGAACTACGAAGGTATTAAATATCATGTTCCAAATGAATACGAGAACGAAGAAGTAATTATTCCAGTTAAAGTGCCAAATGTTGGTAAATCATTTTCTGGTTTTGCTCAAAAAATGGCTTACAAAGAGTCAAGAGGTATGTTGCATTTAGTGAATCCATACGGATACATGGGTAAATACCAATTCGGAAGAAGTACGCTACGCACTGTGGGTATTTATGATTTTCAAGAATTTTTACGTAACGCTGAATGGCAAGATGAAGCTTTCAAAGCTTTAATTGCTAGAAACAAGTGGGAATTACGTAAAGAAATTCAAAAATATTCTGGTAGAGTAATCAATGGTGTAGAAATTACAGAATCAGGTTTAATTGCGGCAGCGCATTTAGGTGGAGCGGGTTCAGTAAAAAAATATTTAAGAAGTAATGGACGTAATGGTTTCAAAGATGGTTTTGGAACATCGTTATCAAGCTACATCAGAAAATTTTCAAATTACAATATTTCACACATCGAAGCAGATGCAAATGCTAAAGTAGATTTAGAGTAATTTTACATTTTGTGAATAATAAAAATACAAGGTCGATTATGTAAATCGGCCTTTTCTTTTTTCCATTCGTTAACTGTTTTGGTTTTTATGAATTCTGTTGGTAACGTAATATCGCATGCCACGCATAAAAGGGTACTAGGTTGTAGAATCTGCAACAAATCTTCCATCAATTTATTGTTTCGATATGGTGTTTCAATAAACAATTGGGATTGATTTTTATCTTGTGATAAACGTTCGAAATTTTTCAACGCTTGTTTTTTATCGTTTTTATCGATAGGTAAATAGCCATTAAAAGCAAAACTTTGTCCGTTCATACCACTGGCCATTAAAGCCAATAAAATAGAACTTGGTCCCACTAATGGCACTACTTGAATTCCTTTTTCATGTGCTAACTTTACAATAACAGCACCAGGGTCAGCAACACCTGGACAACCGGATTCACTCATTAATCCAATGTTTTCGCCTCTTAATAAAGGTTGGATGAATTCATTGTGTTCAGCAAAATCTGTATGTTTATTTAAGACTGAAATCTTTAAATCGGTTTGTTTTTTCTCCGGATGAATACTTTTGATGAATTTTCGAGCAGTTTTCTCGTTTTCAACAATATAATAATCTACAAAATCAATGGTTCTTTTTATGGTTTGAGGCAAAACATCTTCAGGAACTACCGTAGTTTCTCCAGGATTGGATAAAGTAATGGGAATTAAATACAGTTTGCCTAAAGTGTTTGATTTCATGATATTATTGCTTAAGTTTTCTTGCGATTTCCTCACAAGCTTGGTCTAACATATCAAAAACGTTTTCAAATCCTTCTTGACCTCCATAATACGGGTCGGGAACATCTACGTTTTCATTTGGAAAAATTTCGTTTAAAATCAGCTTGACTTTTGATTTTGCTTCTTCATTTGGAGCCAATGCTAAAACATCTTTGTAATTGGAATTATCCATTACATAGATATAATCAAAAGTATCAAAATCACTTCTTTTGAATTGTCTAGCTCGTTGATTAGTAATGTCTAAACCTCTGTTTTTAGCTGTTGAAATCGAACGCTTGTCAGGTAATTCTCCTGCGTGCCAACCACCAGTTCCTGCTGAATCCACGATAAAATCTTCAGAAAGTTTAGAACGCATAATACCTTCTGCCAAAGGAGAACGGCAAATATTTCCTAAGCAAACCATTAAGATTTTTGTAGCCATGAATTATAGCGATAACTTCTTGTTGATATCGTCAACGAATTTACGGAATTGTTTGTCAGTAGTAACTAAGTTATCAACTGTTTTACAAGCGTGAAGAACCGTTGCGTGGTCTCTGTCTCCAATTTGCGAACCAATGTTTGCTAAAGAAGCTTTGGTAAATTTCTTAGCAAAGAACATCGCTAATTGTCTAGCTTGTACAACGTGACGTTTTCTAGTTTTTGACTGTAACGTTTCAACATCCAATTGAAAATAATCCGAAACAATTTTCTGGATATAATCAATTGAAATTTCACGTTTTACGTTTTTAACGAATTTCTCAACTACTTGTTTTGCTAAGTCGATAGTAACTTCACGCTTGTTGAAAGAAGATTGAGCAATTAATGAAATAATAGCACCTTCTAATTCACGAACGTTAGATTTAATATTCTTAGCAACGTATTCGATAATTTCATCAGGCATTTCTACTCCATCACGGAATAAAATGTTTTTTAAAATTGAAATACGCGTTTCGTAGTCAGGTTGGTGTAATTCTGCTGATAATCCCCATTTGAAACGAGATAGTAAGCGTTGCTCAATATCTTGCATGTCAACTGGTGCTTTATCAGAAGTTAAAATTACTTGTTTTCCGTTTTGGTGTAAGTGGTTGAAGATGTGGAAAAATACATCTTGCGTTCCTGATTTACCCGATAAGAATTGAACATCATCGATAATCAAAACATCAATTAATTGATAGAAGTGAATAAAATCGTTACGTGTATTTTTCTTAACCGAATCAATATATTGTTGTGTGAATATTTCAGCCGAAATATACAACACGGTTTTTTCTGGATATTTATCTTTGATTTCAACCCCAATAGCGTGAGCTAAGTGCGTTTTTCCTAATCCAACTCCACCAAAAATTAATAATGGATTGAAGGAAGTTCCACCTGGTTTGTTAGCAACTGCCATTCCAGCGCTTCTTGCTAAACGGTTCGAATCTCCTTCAAGGAAATTATCAAAACTATAATTAGCATTTAGTTGCGATTCGATTTTTAAATTACGAATTCCAGGAATGATAAAAGGGTTTTTTAATTCTGGATTTTTATTCACAATTGGCACATCAACTTCCTGAGGTTTTACCGCGGTTCTGTTATAACTCGGAATTTGCTCAGTAAATGGAAGTTTATTGCCATAAGTGTTTTCCATCTTAATTTTATACAATAACTTTGCGCCTGGTCCTAATTCTTTAGTTAGGGCTACTTTTAATAATTTTACATAGTGTTCTTCTAACCATTCGTAGAAGAATTTACTAGGTACTTGAATAGATAACGCGTTATCGTTTAGTTCAACTGATTGAATAGGTTCAAACCAAGTCTTGTAAGCTTGATCTTGAATATTGTCTTTTATGAAAGACAGACAGTTGTTCCATACCGATTGCGCAGTTTTTGTCATAAATTCAATTAGTTATTACTAGTTTATTTTTAGTTTTGTATAGGTTACAAAAGTGAACAGAACGGGTATTCTGTTCGGATAATTTGGGTTAGCAAATATGTGAACAAAATTCTGTAAAAAAAATTTTTTTGCCCTTGATTTTTAAAAAAAAATATTGTAAGCCTAAGGGAATTTTTTTAATGTTAATTTAATATAGATTTAATATGAGAGAATATCAATTTCAAGTTCGTGTGCGTTATGCGGAAACAGATCAAATGGGAGTCGTTTATCACGGAAATTACGCGCAGTATTTTGAAATGGGACGCGTGGAATGGCTAAGAAACTTAGGGGTTTCGTACAAATGGATGGAAGAAAACGGCGTTATGCTTCCTGTGGTTTCATTGACAATGAATTACAAAAAACCAGCTCGTTACGATGACTTGTTGACTGTTAAGACAATATTAAAAAGTCAGACCTCAGTGAAAATAGAATTTGACTATGAAATCTATAATGAAGCAAATGAGTTATTAACAACGGGTTACTCAATGTTAGTCTTTGTAGACATGAAAACGGGACGTCCAATTTTGCCTCCAAGTTATGTTTCGGAGAAGATAAATTCGTTTCTCGAAGTTTAAATTTCGGTCAGTTTTATTTCGTATAAATTTTCAAAAGTGTCCAATAAGTTTTGGACATTTTTTTTTCGGATTGAGATTTCGATTTCGCAATCCATTTCCATTTTTTGAGAAATAATTTGCAGATTTTTCTCTTTGATGATGCGCATCACTTTATTCATGTTGGCATATCCAAAAGAAATAATAAAATGTTTGTCAATGGTTCGCTCTACAATTTCAGAATTTTCCAATGCCATTTGGGCAGCAATCTTGTAAGCAGAAATTAATCCACCAACGCCAAGTTTTACGCCGCCAAAATAACGAACCACTACAACTAATACATTCGTAACTTCAAATGACTGAATTTGTCCGTAAATAGGCATTCCGGCACTATTATTAGGTTCGCCGTCATCATTGGCACGGTATTGAATTTTTTCAGTTCCAATTTGATACGCATAACACCAATGACGTGCTGAAAAATGCTCTTTTCGCAAACGCTCTAAAATTTCTTTGATTTCTTCTTCGGTAGTTACAGGAAAAGCGTAGCCAAAGAATTTGCTGTTCTTTTCTTTGTATAACACTTCTTCTGAAGCTGCGGCAATGGTTTTATACGTGTCTTTTTCTGGAAAATCCATTTTAATAGGTAACTAAAAATAAGGCAAATAACGCTAATCCAATTCCGAAAGCATTTCGCATGGAAATTCTCTCTTTAAAGAAAAGGATGCCTGCAAAGGTAGAAACAATTACGATAGCAATGTTGTGAATCGTGAATAAAGTAGCACTTTCAAACGCTTTTGCTTCTAACATTTTGACTAAAAAGTACAATGAAAAATAATTGGGTAAACCCAAAGCAATGCCGCCTAGAATATTTCTTCCAGCAAATTGAATTTTTCCGCGAAGGGTTAGAAATACTATCGTTAGTATTCCCACACTAAAAGCACAGAAAAAAGTTACGGAAGAAAACAAACCTATTTTTTCTGACGGAACATGAAATGTTTGCAAGTATTTTAAACTAGCATCAATAGTTCCAGCACCAAAGAAAACTAAAATAGGGTAGAGTAGGTTGGAAGCTTGTTGTACTTCTCCAGTTTCCTTTTTCGAAGTGAAATATACTGCCACTAATGCTAGAAGAATACCGATAATCTTAATAAAACCAAGTTGTTCGTTGTATAAAATAACGCCTAAAGAAATAGGAATTATAACCGACATTTTAGAAGCCACTGAGGCTACCGAAAGTCCATTTCGTTGTGATGTTAGTGTGGTAGCATAAAAGGTAGAAATAAACACAAATCCTAATAATATACTACCTTTAAACCAATCTTCTTTAACTATTTGTGTTGGAACTAACCTTGTGTCTAAAGTTAAAAGACCAACAAAAAAAGCGATAAAATAATTTACTACTAAAGCTTGTAAAGTGTCAATATTGAATTTTGCAAAAAGTTTGATAATAACAAAAAGAACGGCATTAAATAGAATGCTAAGTAGTAAATAAATCACGGCGTTTAAATAATTTTTTTATCGAATAATTGCGTTACATCTTCAATACCTGGTTGAATGTTCCAAACTTGTAATCCAAGTTTTGCAGCTACCTCTGTATTTTCTTTTTTATCGTCTATGAAAAACGTTTTTTTTGGGTTTAAATTATGATTGTTTATAACATATTTAAAAGCATTTTCATCTGGTTTACGTATGCCAATTTCGTAAGAAAAGTAAATTTTTTCAAAGCAACTATAAAAATCGCGTGCAAAAGTTTCGCCCTCTTGCAGCTCAAATTTTTCAATATGGGTGTGATCGGTATTGCTTAAAAGAAATAGTTTGTATTTTGAAGCTATCATTTGAAGAAATTCTAGTCGATACAAAGGAAAATCTCCTAAAATTGAATTCCATGCCTCTTTAATTTCTTCCACACTCGCATTGGGTAAATGTTTTTGAAAACCTTCTAAAAATTCAATTTCTGAAATCATTCCAGTTTCATATTTTTTATTTAAAGCATCCAAATCATCGTGCCAAGCCGTTAAACCTAGTTTTCTGAATTCGGTATCAATAGCTTGTTTATTCAAATTGATAAAAACATCGCCAAAGTCAAAAATAATTGCTTCAATCATAATTCTTGAAAATTTTAAGTTCATCATTCCTTATGTCAAAACTAGCAACCGGATTTCCTGAAATATTTGGGGCTAATGTGCCGTTTTGAAATGTTGTGTCTCCTCTGAAAACTCTAGCTTCATCCCATAAATTCGCATCTATAAAAGATTGTAAAGTTTTACTTCCTCCTTCAATTATAGCGGATTGTATATTGTTTTTATACAAAATAGCGCAAATTGAAGAAATCAGGTGATTATCAAAGATAGCATTTTCGTAGATACAATTTTCAGTTGAAATGAATTTTTCGTTTTCTGTAATGAAAATTGTTTTTTGCGAATTGTTCTTAACGTGATAGTTTTCAGAAATTTTTCCCGATTTATCCAACACAATTCGGATCGGATTATTTCCTGAAAAATCACGTGCATCTAATTTTGGGTTATCGTCTAAAACAGTATTCGTTCCCACTAAAATCGCTTGTTCTTCCGTACGCCATTTGTGAACCAATTGTCTTGAGTATTGATTTGTAATCCAAACGGGACTTTTTTCATCTTTCGAAACAGGTGCAATAAAACCATCAGTCGTTTCCGCCCATTTCAGAATAATATAAGGTCTTTTCTTTTGATGAAAAGTAAAAAAACGTTTATTAAGTTCGTTGCATTCGTCTTCTAAAATACCAACGGTTACATTTTTACCACTTTCGACTAGTTTTTTAATTCCGTTTCCAGCCACTTTTGCAAAAGGGTCAACGGTTCCAATTACTACATTCGGAATTTTATTTGCAATGATTAAATCGCAACACGGTGGCGTTTTTCCAAAGTGACTACAAGGTTCTAAACTCACGTAAATCGTAGCTTCTTTTAACAACGATTTGTCTTTTACTGAATTCACCGCATTGACTTCCGCATGTGGTTCGCCTGCTTTTTTGTGCCAACCCTCACCAATGATTTTACCTTCGTGCACAATCACACTTCCCACTAATGGATTAGGATAGGTAGTTCCCAAACCATTTTTGGCAAGTTCAATACAGCGTTTCATGTAAAATTCATGTGTAGTCATTATACAAAAGTAGTATTTTTAAGAGTAAAAAATAAAATTCTTCTTTGGCTTTCTTTCTTTTGGGGTACTACAACCATAGCGTATGTATGGAGTATGTATGGAGTATGTATGGAGTAGCTATTCTTTTGACCTGTCCTAAAATAACCATATAGATTAATACATAAATCCTATTATAGTTATACAAATATAATTTTAAACTTACTATACAATTTTTTTTTCATGATAAAAACTCTTATTGTAGTTCTTTTATATAGACTGTATTTGTGTAAAGCTATTTTAGGACAAGACAATAAAATTTACGTATTTTTATGCCATAATAAAAATGCTATGTTGATTAGAGAAATCCAACAAAAAGATAATGAGTCGATTGCTAAGGTAATTCGTGATATTTTTCATGAATTAGACGCTCCAAAAGTCGGAACAGCTTATGCAGATCCCATTTTAGATACGTTATACGAAGTATATCAAGAACCGCGTTCTATCTATTATGTGGTGGAAAAAGATGGGAAAGTGGTTGGAGGTTGCGGAGTTGCTCCTTTAGAGATGCTGAAACCAGTTCAGCATGACATCGTTAAAGTATGTGAGTTACAAAAAATGTATTTTGCTCCTGAAATCAGAGGAATAGGTTATGCCGAAAAAATTATTGAAAAGTGTTTGGAATTTGCCAAAACACAAGGATTTGAACTTTGTTATTTGGAAACGCTTTCTTTCATGTTGGCAGCTCAAAAACTTTACAAAAGAATAGGTTTTGAAAATATCGACGGTCCAATGGGAAATACAGGTCATAACAGTTGTGAAGTTTGGATGACGAAGAAGTTGTAGAATTAAGTATTAAGAATTAAGATCAATTTAGCTTATGCTACTAAAACACTATAAAACCCACTTTTTTGATTCCTTAAAAAACATTCAAGATGAACAAGAAATCGAAAGTTTCTTTTTTATCTTGACTGAATATTTGCATAATTTGAAACGAGTTGATCTTGCTTTGAATCCGAATTTTGAGATTTCAGAAGATGATGTTGAAAAATGGAATGCGATTTTAGCGGATTTACAAAAAGAAAAACCCATTCAGTACATCACAGGTGAAGCTTGGTTTTACGGTTTGCGATTTGAAGTTAATGAGAACACTTTAATTCCAAGACCTGAAACGGAGGAACTTGTTGAATTTATTCTAAAAGAAACTTCTAACTTCCAACTTCCAGCTTCCAGCTTAAATATTCTTGACATTGGAACGGGTTCTGGTTGTATTCCTATTTCGTTAAAAGCTAATTTACCACAAGCCAATGTTTCAGCCATTGACGTTTCCGAAAAAGCGTTAGAAGTTGCTAAAAGAAATGCTCAATCAAATAAGGTTGAAGTCAATTTCATTCAAGCCAATATCTTAGAAGTTGAAGATTTATCGAAACTCTCTTTACCCAATGCCCAAAACCTTTTACCCTTAGATATCATCGTTTCCAATCCACCTTATGTTCGTAATTTGGAAAAAGAAGAAATTAAGAAAAATGTATTGGATTATGAGCCGCATTTAGCACTATTTGTAGAAGATACCGATGCGTTACTTTTTTATAGAAAAATTGCACAATTGGCTTTGAAAAATCTAGCTCCAAACGGGTTGTTGTTCTTTGAAATCAATCAGTATTTAGGAAAAGAAACGGTTGAATTATTACAAAATTTAGGCTTCAATACTATTGAATTGAAAAAAGACATTTATGGTAATGATAGAATGGTGAAAAGTACGAGGTAAGAAATACGAAGTACGAAATGCTAAGTAAGAAGTTTAAAAGAATTGTTAAGTAAAGATTTTACATTAATAAATTATTCTAAAATTGAAAAAAAAATGAGAATAGATATGAAGGCTAGAACAAAAAAGTTTACTATTGATTGTTCTAATTTATGTTCTAAGTTGCCACATTCAAGAGAATTTAATGCTTATGTTAATCAACTTATTCGATCTTCCAGTTCGGTGGGAGCAAATTATAGAGCTTCACAACGTGCAAAATCAACTGCAGATTTTATTAATAAATTAAAAATTGTTGAAGAAGAAGCTGATGAAAGTAATTTTTTTCTTGAAATTATCCTTGAAATAAACAAAAATCAAGAATTGCATTCTGAAATTGAGGCGCTTTTGAAAGAAGGGAATGAAATTTTAGCAATTATAGTTGCATCAATAAAAACCTCAAGAAATAATCAAAATTCTAAATAATAAAATTAGATATCAAACTTTCGTAACTCGTACTTTGAATTTCGTACCTTTAATTTATTCGTAACGCAACGCTTCCACAGGATCTAATTTAGAAGCTTTTATGGCTGGATATAATCCAGAAACAATCGTTACAATAAAGGTTGTAATGAATGCGGCAATAATTGCCATCCACGGAATTGTGAATGAAAATCCGATAGCTGAAGCGATTGCAAAACCAATCAGTATCCCGAATAAGATTCCAACGATTCCTCCTAATTGACCAATGACTAAAGTTTCTGTGAAAAACTGCCACGCAATTGTACTTCGTTTCGCGCCAAGTGATTTTCTTACTCCAATTTCTCGCGTTCTTTCAGTAACCGAAACTAGCATGATGTTCATCAATGCAATCGAAGAACCAAAAACAGTAATGATACCAATAACCCAAGCTGAAATTCCCAAAACAGCTGTATTAGAAAGTAAGGTTTGAATTAAATCATCGCTTCGTTCAATTCCGAAATTGTCTTTTTCAACCGGACTCAATTTACGAACTCTTCGCATTGTGATAATGGCATCATCTACCGCTTCGTCTAGTAAACCTTCATTGGTAACCATAACGTCTAAATCGTAGTTAATGTTTGGAGCAGAAAACAGTGAACGCGCCACTTGTGTTGGAATCAAAACACGTAAATCCTGACTGTTTCCAAACGTAGAACCTTTTTCTTTTAATACGCCAATCACCTTAAATTTAGCTCCGCGAATCGAAATGGTTTTATCTAACGGATTGATATTTTCAAACAGTCCTTTTTCAAAGTCCGAGCCTAATACACAAACATAATTGTTATTGGATATATCAAAGGAATTAAAATTCCTTCCTTTAACTACCTCTAGTCCTTTGTTAGGACAAAAATTTTCATCTACTCCTATGATGGAAATTTCTGGATCGGTCTTTTTTTCGCCATATTTTACTTCTACAGCCGAGCCTGCTGTAAATGATAACGATGTGGTAGTAAACGGAAAATTAAATTTATCTTGAAAAGCCTTAGCTTCTGGATAACTAATGATAGGATTGACACGTTGTTCGGTATCGTTTTGATTGATTTCTGAAGAAAAATCGTATTGACTAATAGAAAAAGTATTCGCTCCCATAGACGCAAAATCTTTCAAAATCGTATTTTCTAAAGCCGAAACTACCGTTAGAATTCCAACCAAAGCCGTAATTCCAATAGCAATAATCATTACTGTTAATGAAGTACGCAAAGCCTGACTTCTAATGGAATCAAGCGCAATTTTTGTATTTTCCT
>CAZCIV010000055.1:0-11495 GCA_964498595.1 uncultured Flavobacterium sp. | reverse complement strand
AATTAGATTGATTTTTGTTTTTCTGTTTGTATTAATTTGTTAGGATTTTCTTTTTTCACTACTTCATCATCAAATAACATTCTGACTGATGGGGTATAATCATCATCATATTGACCACTTTTAACTGCTTTAATAAAAGCACCTAAAAAGACAATAGCTACAACTATACTAATTGTGATTAATAAATAAATGACACTCATACCTTAAATTGTGTTAACAAAGTTACTTCCACTCGTTTTTATAAAACATGACTTTTATCATGTATTAAAATTTTCTTAAAATTAATAAAAATATTTCTTTCTAGCATACAAATTTGTAAGAATTGTTACAAAACTTACAATTGTTATTGTACTGAGCGGCATTATAATAGCTGCTACAATAGGATCTAATTCACCTGTTACCGCATAACTCAATCCAACTACGTTATACAATAAAGAAAGCCCAAAACTCATATAAATCGTCTTCATTGCATTCTTAGAGTAACGCATGAAAAAAGCTATTTTATCAAATTGCGTAGCGTCTAAAATTCCATCACAAGCTGGCGAGAACACATTTACATTTTCAGAAATAGATAATCCTAAGTTACTTTGTGCTAATGCTCCAGCATCGTTTAACCCATCGCCTACCATCATCACATTTTTACCTTCTTTTTGCAATTGTTCAATGTATTGTAGTTTTTGCTCGGGTTTTTGATTGAAAACTAAAGTCGTTTTCGAAGGCAACATTTTCTCTAAAATTCTTCTTTCACCATCATTATCACCAGATAAAACAACCAAATTGTAATGTTTAGCTAAATCGGAAAACAATTCTTCTAATCCTTTTCTGTATTGATTATTGAACACGTAACTTCCTTTATAAACGCCATTGATTTCCACATGCACTTTCGTTTTCTTATGCGTGTTTTCGGTCATCGTTTTTAGGAATTGTGACGAGCCTAATTTTATGGTATTTCCTTCAATTTCTGCAAAAATTCCTTTTCCAATAATTTCCTCAAAGCTTGAAGTTTCTACTTTTTCTTGATTCGGAATGAAATCATATAATCTTCTACTTAATGGATGATTTGAACCTCGTAAAACGTTCTTCAATAATCTTAATTCGGAAGCATTTAATTCGGTTCCTTCGTAAGTAATGGCTGTTTTTTTATTGGTTGTAATCGTTCCTGTTTTATCGAAAACGATTGTATCTACTTTGGCTAATTGTTCTACAACTAAAGCATTTTTTAAATATAAATTTCGTTTGCCTAGAATTCGCAATACATTTCCTAATGTAAACGGAGCCGTTAATGCCAATGCACACGGGCACGCCACAATCAAAATCGCAGTGAAAACATTAAAAGCCGTTTGAACATCAATGAAAATCCAATAAGTAAATGAAACTATTGCTAAAGCCAATAAAGCTGGCGTGAAATAACGACTAATTTTATCGGTAATGGTTTTATGTTGTTGTTCTACGCGTTTTTGAAAAACATCGTTGCTCCATAATTGGGTTAAGTAACTTTGAGAAACCGAAAATAACACTTCCATTTCAATGACTTTTCCCATTTGTTTTCCACCTGCAAAGACTTTATCGCCTGATTTTTTCTCAATCGGAACTGCTTCACCTGTTACAAAACTGTAATCAATAGAAGCTTTTTCGGAAATTAAAATCCCATCTACCGGAATTAATTCTTGATTACGAATTAATAATCGATCTCCTTTTTGGATATCATATACTTGAACTGATTCTTCATCTCCATTTGGTAAAACCTTTGTAATTGCAATTGGAAAATACGATTTATAATCGCGTTCAAACGAAAGGAAATCATAGGTTTTTTGTTGAAATAGTTTTCCTAATAACATAAAGAAAATCAATCCTGCCATACTATCGAAGAAACCTTGTCCGTAATCGAAAACAATATCGACCGTGCTTCTCACGAACATCACTACAATTCCTAAAGCAATCGGAATATCAATATTCAATAAACCTGATTTTATACTTTTCCAAGCCGAAACATAATAACCCGAAGCCGAATAAATAAACGTAGGAAGCGATAATCCGAAAATTAGCCAACGGAAAAATCCTCGGTATTGATCAATCCAATATTCTTCTACTTCAAAATATTCGGGAAACGAAAGCAGCATAATATTTCCAAAACAGAAAAACGCCACTCCTATCTTATAGATTAAGGTTCGGTCAACTTTTTTCTTGCCTTCATCAAAATTTTCTAAAGAAATATAAGGTTCGTAACCAATCGAACTCAATAAATAGACGATATCTTTTAAAGAAGTTTGTTCAGGATTGAACGTAACTCGGACTTTCTTTTCGCCAAAATTAACTTGCGAAGTACTTATTCCTGGTTGAAGCTTTTGTAGATTTTCCAGAATCCAAATACACGAACTACAGTGTATATGAGGAATGTAGAGTGAAACAATATGTGTTGTACGCTCTTGAAATTCCAATAATTTAGTAACAATTTCTTCATTGTCTAAAAAGTCATATTTGCCCTGAATGTCTTGTGGAGTGGCGCCGGGTGCTGCCTGAAAATCATAATAACACGTTAGGTCGTTTTGACTAAAAATCTCGTAAACGGTCTTACAACCATTGCAACAAAACTTCTTTTCATCAAATACAATCTCGTCTTTTTTTAGAATTTCATTACCACAATGGAAACAATTTTCTGCGTCCATAAATTTGCTCATTTTACCTGTGACAAATGTCTTATATAAAAGTAACTCAAAATATGATAATTGTCATACATTTTTGTAATTTTGTAAACACATTAAACAAAATCTTACTATGGGTAAATGCGAACAGTGTATTGTGAGGCAATTTAGTTCATTAAAAGCCTTAAATAAAGATGAATTAATTCGTATGGCCGAATGCAAAACATCTTACACTATAAAAAAAGGGGAACCAATCTTTGAAGAAGGAGAAGTAACTAATGGTATTTACTGTATCAAAGATGGCGTTTGTAAGCTGTCGAAACTAAGCGACAACGGAAAAGACCAAATTGTAAAATTGGTAAAACCAGGCGAATTATTAGGCCAACGTTCAATGATTAGTGACGAACCAGCTAATTTGAGTGCTGTTGCTTTAGAAGATATGGAAGTTTGTTTTATTCCGAGAAGTGAAGTTATGCAGTTTTTTACGCAAAACAACCAGTTTTCGATGAATGTGATGAAAACGATTTGCGAAGATTTAAAAGGAGCCGACGACCACATGGTAAATATGGCTCAGAAAACCGTTCGCCAACGTTTAGCCGAAACATTAATATACTTAGAAGATACCTTTGGTAAAAACGATGACGGTACCTTACGCATCCAACTATCAAGAGAAGAATTAGCGGGAATGATTGGAACTGCTACTGAAAGTTGTATTCGTTTGCTTTCTGAATTAAATAAATCAGAATATATTGAGTTGATTGGAAAGAAAATCAAACTATTAGATAAAAATAAATTAAAACGATTAACATAAGAGAATCCGCTGAAAAGCGGATTTTTTGTTGGAAATTATTTTCCTAAATTTTATAAAAACCTTAAATACAACTTTCAAAATAATTCATTACTTTTGAGAATACCAAAATGAATCAGCTATGGATATGACAGCCCAAATAAAAAAGAATTTAATTTCAAGAATTAAAGATTCTAAAGATTTGAATTTTCTGAAAGCGCTTCAAACTATATTTGATTCGTCTGAACAAGCTTTATATCAATTATCTTCTGAACAACAAACCGCTATCGAAAAAGGAAGAAACGATATTAAAGAAGGTAATTTTCATAAAAATGAAGAAGTAATTTCAGAAATGCGAGAATGGTTAAGATATAGCTAAGATATAGAACGAAGAAAAATTAAATAACTCCGCTGAAAAGCGGATTTTTTGTTGGGTAAAATTGTAAGAATTTTTTAGTATTTTTGGAGGAAGATACTTTGCAGTGCATCTGACATTCTGATGGTAAAACTAGTGTAAAATCAAATAATTTAAGACTCGAAATGAATAAATTCAAAATATTTACAAAGACAAAAAAATATTACTATACAAAAGTAGACATTTTACTAGGGCTAATGTTTTTATTTATATTGATTTATTGGACTATTTCATTATTTACAGATGAAAATCAATTAACTTTTTTTAAAGAATTAATATTGGGATGCGTTGTTATTGCAATATTTATTTTATTTCTTCTGAAACTGACATCTTTTTTGAGAAAAAAACCAATTATTGGAAAGTTTGATGGTTACCTAGAATTATATAGTGACAAAATAATAGCAGGCAATAAGACATTTTTAATAGATTCAATAAAGAAAATAGAAATCAACGGAGGTGATTATAATGGTCAATTAGAAATATCTGGATATGTTGATCCAGATGGTAGCGTTAAAAACGGAACAACTAATTTCATTGAAATAATTCTTAATAATAATGAAAAGTTTAAATATAACTTTCAACAAGATTTTGAACACGATATCTTAAATTTTAAGGACACACTAATTGAATATTCTAAACAAGGTAAATTACACTTTTTAAATTTAATCGATATTCTGAATATAACAGATTATAACGAAATTCAAGAATTCAAAAAGAACTTCATTCAATAGAGTAACTTTTTCCAAATCTAATAGTACTGAATCATATTCTATTCCAAAAAAAATCCGCTCTTCAGCGGATTTCTTTTTATTCTGTTGGTCCTTCCCAATTAGAAAAACCGCCTAATAAGTTAAAGGTATTCTCAAAACCTAATTGTTCCATAGCGTTACAAGCGTTGGCACTACGCACTCCAGCCGCACAATACACATAATAGTTCTTCGATTTGTCTAACTCCTCTACTCTATAGATAAAACCTTGTCCTTTATAGATATCAATATTAATCGCTCCTGGAATATAACCTGCGTTAAATTCGTCTTCGGTACGAACATCTAATATAACGCCGTTTTCATCTTGCGAAAACTGGCTCCACCACGTGTTTTGATCTAAGTTTGTCATTGTTACTTTTTTTGTCAAAAATACTATCAAAAAATGCAATTTTAAAACTTTAACAAAAATTTACCAAACATTTGTACATACAAATAAAATAGTTAACTACATTTGTACATACAAATTTTACAACATCAAATGAGAATAGAAGAAATCATAAAACCTAACTCGCCAATGGCATTAGAGAAGAAAACATTACTGAATGTAATGTACACTCAAAATGTCATTTCGGAAAAGTTTAATGAGCTGTTAAAACCATTTGACCTTTCCCCTGAACAATTTAATGTATTACGCATCTTAAGAGGTCAGAAAGGAAAGCCTGCTAACATGTGTATGATACAAGAACGCATGATCGCGAAAACCAGTAACACCACACGTTTAGTAGACAAATTGTTATTAAAAGAATTAGTGCTTAGAGAAGTTTGCCCAATCAATCGTCGTAAAATGGAAATTACTATTACGGAGAAAGGTTTGGAACTTTTACTACAATTGGATCCTTTAGTAGAAGCTCATGAGCAATCATTCTCTCAAAATTTGACTGTTGCAGAATTAGAATTATTAAACGAATTGCTTGAAAAATTTAGAAATTAAAACCCAAAAATTACTATGACAAATTTTATAGAAAATCAAAAATGGCGTTACGCTACCAAAAAATTCGATGCTACTAAAAAAGTATCAGCATCAGATTTAGAAACTTTAAAAGATGCAATTCAATTGAGTTCGTCTTCTTATGGTTTACAATTGTACAAAGTATTCATCATTGAAAATACAGAAGTTAGAGCGCAATTACAACCAGCTTCTTGGGGACAATCGCAGATTGTTGATGCTTCTCACCTATTGGTATTTGCTAACATTGTAGATGTTAAAGAAAGTGATATTGATGCTTATGTTCAAAACATTGCAGATACAAGAGGTTTATCAGTTGAAGATTTAAAAGGATATTCAGACTTTATGAAATCTAAAATTGTTCCGTTACCTGTAGAACAAAAAGCAATTTGGACTTCAAAACAAACGTATTTAGCTTTAGGAAATCTTTTAAATGCTGCTGCAGAATTAAAAATCGACGTTACGCCAATGGAAGGTTTTGAACCAGAAAAATACAATGAAATTTTAGGATTAAATGCATTAGGATTAAACGCTTCATTAGTAGCAGCTGTTGGATACCGTCATGAAGAAGACGCAACACAACACTATGCAAAAGTTAGAAAACCAAAACAAGAATTATTTACTACTATTTAATTATAACCATTAACATTTAAAACAATTTAAAACATGAAAAATTTCAAATCAATTGCTTTAGCTCTTGTAGCTTTCGTATCATTTGCAACTACTGCACAAACAAGTAAAAAAGTAGATGCTTCAAAAAGTACTATCAACTGGGTTGGTAAAAAAGTAACAGGTTCTCACGAAGGTACAATTACTTTAAAAGAAGGAACTTTAATTTTCAAAGGAAAAAAATTAGTAGGAGGAAACTTTACAGTTGACATGACTACAATTAATACAACTGATTTAGAAGGTAAAGGAAAAGCAAACTTAGATGGTCACTTAAAATCTGACGATTTCTTTGGTGTTGAAAAATTCCCAACAGCTACTTTAGTTATCAAATCTCTTGGTGAAAAAGGAAATGGTGTTTACGCTGTAACTGCTGATTTAACAATCAAAGGAAAAACAGAATCAATTAAATTTGATTTAACTGTTGCTGCAAATTCAGCTTCAACTACATTAAAAGTTGATAGAACTAAATATGACATTAAATATGGTTCAGGTAGCTTCTTCTCTGATTTAGGTGACAAAACTATCTATGACGATTTCGATTTAACTGTTAAGTTAGCGTTCTAATAATGTGGGAAATATTTGCTATGAAAAACAAAAAGCCTTGAATTTCTTCAAGGCTTTTTTTATTTGATACTTTTTCAACACATACAATAAAAAAAGCTCCGAGTTTCCTCGAAGCTTTCCAATGTTAAGGGTGAAAGACGGGTCTCGAACCCGCGACCTTCGGAACCACAATCCGACGCTCTAACCAACTGAGCTACAATCACCATTTGTTTTGGTTCACAATGATTATATTTGAATTTTGGAGTTCACCGAATTCGCATAGCTTCATTTGCGAGTGCAAATATAGGTGTTTCCAACTATCTTGCAAAGATTTTTTTTACTTTTTTACTACAATTTTATTTCAAATCCCCTAAGCTATTGACAGCCAAATATCTTTCGGTAGTAAAACCTTCAGCATATTCTACTCCTACTAGCCTTCCAAGGTCTTGAGCACGATATTTTACACTATCTAAAAAGTTTTTTGAAGTAATTGGTGAAACCGGTTCTTTTGAATTTGGATCATAAAACTGAGAACCATAAGCCAACACAGAATCCATTTTTTCATCCATAAATTCAGAAATATCAACCACAAAATCAGGTTCAATATTTTGCCATTGGATGTAATGATACACTACTTTTGGTCGCCATGCTTCTTGCGCTTCGCCATTTAACTCGGTTTTAATTTGGCGTAAACCTGATAGAAAACAAGCATCGCTAACTAATTTACTTCCTTTTCCATGATCAATGTGTCTATCTTTAACGGCGTTACACAAGACGATTTCAGGTTGGTATTTGCGAATCATTTCAATCACTTTCATTTGATGCGCTTCATCATTCACGAAAAAACCATCACGCATATCCAAATTCTCACGCACCACAACCCCTAAAATTTCAGAAGCCTTAGCTGATTCCGAATTACGAATTTCCACCGAACCACGAGTTCCTAACTCACCACGAGTTAAATCGATAATCCCAACTTTTTTTCCAAGGCTAACTTCTTTGGCAATCGTGCCACTACAACCTAATTCTACATCGTCTGGATGCGCTCCAAAAGCTAATATGTCTAATTTCATATCTTTTAATTTTGCCACGAAGGCACTAAGTCACTAAGATTTTTTTACTGAACACCGATTACTGAAAACTGCCCACTAAAACATTTCGCATGGTCATCGATTTATTTTCGGTTTCAATGAATTCTTTTTCTGAATGGCTGTCTTTTGTGATACCGCAACCAACGTAAATATTCACGACATCATTATCCACTTCTAAACAGCGTAAATTTACGAATAAATCAGTTTGATTGTTTTTATTGTATTCACCTAAAAAACCGGCGTAATATCTTCGATTATAACCTTCATTTTTCAGAATAAAATCAATCGCTTGTTCTTTGGGTAAACCACAAATCGCTGGTGTTGGATGTAACGCTTTTATCAAATCATTCGCTTGAAAATCAGGAGTTAATTCACCCGAAATAAATGATTTTAAATGCGCTAAATTTCCAGCTTTAACAGTTTTAGCATCAGTAACACTAAGTTGATTTACTTTATCTTTTACTTTATTTAAAATATAATCCGTTACAAATTGCTGTTCTTCGATTTCTTTTGCTTCCCAAATCACATTTTCCGAATACAATTGGGTCCCCGCTAAAGCTACCGTTTCAAACTGATTTTGATTGATTTTTACCAATTGTTCTGGCGTTGCTCCCATCCATAAACCAATTTTTGGATGAAAAAACAAATAGCGAAAAACCGTTGAATAAGTCGAAATCAAGTTATTAAAGGTTTCAACAATAGCTATTCGTTCCTTCAAAATAATTTTTCGAGACAAAACTACTTTATCAAATTCACCTTGTTGAATAGCTGAAACTCCTTTGGTAACTAAATCTTCAAAATTTTCTTTTTGATTCGATTCAGAAGTGAAATTCTCAATTAATTTTTGTTCTAAAGTATCAAGATTTCCTTGCGAAAATATATTTCCTTCAAACGGAATAATTATTTTTTTACCTTCGTGAAATGGAAAGAATACAAATCCCGATTGATCAGAAAATTCAATGATTTCATCATTTTGTTGTACAAGTAAATTCCAAACGTTTTCATTTGGTTTTACATAGCAAACAAAGGGAATTTGCTTTAATAAAAGTGTATTTATTTCTTCAAAAACTTGCATTATTGTCTTCTCGATAATACCATATTCGTTAATTTACAAAGCGAAATTAACTTTCCTTCTTCGTCCACGATTCTAATTTCCCACAAGTGAATGCTTGCGCCTTTATGAATAATTTTTGCTGTTGCGGTAACCATTCCTTCGCGTTTACTTTTTAAATGATTGGCCGAAATTTCAATACCACGAACTTCTTGTTTTTCAGGATTTACAAACATTAAAGAAGCGGCACTTCCAACACTTTCTGCAAGCGCAACAGAAGCTCCACCATGTAGCAATCCCATCGGTTGATGTACTCTTGGATTTACAGGCATTGTAGCGGTTAGGAAATCTTCACCTGCATCAGTGTAAACTATGTCTAAGGTATTCATTAAAGTGTTTTTGCTCCAATCGTTACACAATTGCAACATTTTTTCTCTATCAAACATCATAACTTTATTTTTGGTAAAATTAAGCATTCCTAATAGAATAATTCAACTGATTTAACGTTTTGATAAATATTTTAAACACATTTTGTTTTTACAGATTTAAAATTAATAATTACATTTACCAAAATTAACATTACATGCGTCGTTTATTACTTTTATTACTTATAGGTTTTGCCGTTTCATTAACTTCATGCCGAAACGATTTTGATTTTGAATCAAGAACTGGTGGTTTGGAATTTTCTAAAGACACCGTTTATTTAGATACTGTTTTTACTGACATTGGATCAAGCACTTACACCTTAAAAGTATACAATAGAAGTGATAAAAACATTTCAATTCCATCACTTAGATTAAAAGAAGGAACAGCATCTAAATACAGATTAATGGTAGATGGAATAGCAGGTCAAGTATTTGAAAATGTAGAAATCTTGGCAAAAGATAGTATGTACATTTTTGTTTCCGTTACTGCCGAAGTTGCCGATGCAAATCCTGCAAATTTTCTTTATACTGATAAAATTTTGTTTGGTGATGAATTGAATCCAAATCATCAAAAAGTGGAATTGGTTACTCTAATTCAAGATGCTTATTTTATTTATCCTGGAAGGGTTCAAAATCCAGATGAATCCTATACTTATGATGAACTAAACTTAGGAGTTGATGGTGACGGAAATCCTATTACGATTCGTGGTCGATTTTTGGAAGAAACTCATCCAACCAACGGAAACGAATTGCATTGGACCAATACCAAACCTTATGTCGTTTATGGTTACGCAGCTGTTCCACCCAACAAAACACTAGTTATAGATGCTGGAGCAAGAGTTCATTTTCATGCCGAATCGGGTTTAATTGTTGCAAATAATGCTTCTTTACATATTGAAGGTGAACCATCTAATACTAATGCTTTAGAGAAAGAAGTAATTTTTGAAGGCGATCGCTTAGAACCCAATTTTTCTGAAGTTCCTGGTCAATGGGGAACTATTTGGTTTTCACAAGGAAGCACAAATAATCAAATTAAAAATTTAACTATAAAAAATGCAACTGTTGGAATGTTAGTTACCGGAAACGATGAAACTTCTACTCCTACTTTAAATATCGAAAACACACAGATTTACAATTGTTCAAATGTGGGTATTTTAGCCCGAGATGGAAATATAGAAGGAAGAAATGTTGTTATTAATAATTGTGGCCAAATTTCATTTGCAGGAAGTTATGGTGGAAGTTATGAATTTACACATTGTACATTTGCAAATTATTGGCCAAGTTCATCTCAAACTTGCGTAGTTTTAAGTGATGACCCAATAAACAATGTTCCTACACCTTTAGAAAATGCTAATTTCAAAAACTGTATTATTTATGGGTCAAGTAATTTTGGAATTGTTTTGAAAAAAACAGGAAGTAATTTCGTTTATAATTTTGACTATTCTTTAATCAAATTTGCTGATTATAGCAATCAATTTACAAATAATCCTTTGTATGCTTTCTCTAATGCAGATTTGTATACGAATTGTTTGATTGCTACGAATTCAACTGTAAATACTCCTGATTTTAAAGACGCTAGAAATAATAAATTAATTATTGGTGAAGATTCAGCAGCAAAAGGAACTGCAGATTATAATTTTTCTTCTGGAACATTTGATATTCTGAATAATTCTAGAACTAATCCTTCAGATATAGGCGCTTATAATTGGACAACTTTTGATTAAATAAACTAGTCTTATTATTATTTTGTTTGTTCTAATTTTTAGAATAAATTTGCACTTTCAAACAACAACAAAATGTACAGACAAGTCGAGACTTGTCCCTACAAATAAAAACACAACTAAAATGATTCATTTCTTCGGAAACCAATCCAACACGGTTTTTGCGGTTCAAACGCAAAACGAATTATCGACTGAAGACATCAACAAATTAAATTGGCTTTTTGGCAACGCACATAAAATAGAAAAATCCGTATTGTCGGATTTTTTTGTTGGACCACGTGCCGCTATGATTACGCCTTGGAGTACAAATGCGGTAGAAATTACGCAAAACATGGGAATTTCTGGTATTATTAGAATTGAAGAATTCCAAAAAGTAAGTGGCGATTTTAACGATTTCGATCCAATGCTTTCACAAAAGTATTCGGAATTAAATCAAGA